>NZ_QSCK01000070.1:0-2550 GCF_003463035.1 Roseburia sp. OF03-24
GAAGCTGCCAGACCGTATCCAGAGCATGATGAATAATGTAAATGATGCGAGACGTATGGAAAACAGGATTTACCGTTATGTAAATCTTGGACTTCTGATCCGGAAAGAAAATACACAGGATGGAGAGATCAGAAGATATTTAGATCAGCTTTGTTTTTATGCCAGGGAAGATCATGAAAACAGAATTTATATGCTGGTAGAGGATGGGGAACTTGTTTCAGAGGAGATACCGAAAGATATTCTTTTGAAATTAGAACGTGCTGGAATACAAGAACCGTTCTTTTGTGAAAGTTTTTACAGGTACCGGAAGGAGGGCAGATAGTGGCAGGATTGAAAAAGACACGGATAAAAGAGAAAAAAGAGAGAAAGCAGATCAAAAAAGAAAACCGTGTGGCGAAAAATCTGTTGCTTTTAAATCCGGGAAACCTTGCAAAAGAGGTTTATACATACGGATATCATTTTTCCTGGAAAACGCATTTATTTGTCATTGGTGCATGTATTGCCGGAATGGGAGTGATCGGCTTACTGTTTCAACTGAAATGGAAACTGCTTGTCATTGTGCTGATCGCCATGTTTTTGGCACTTCCGGCATTTATCCTTGACACTTATAAAAAAATGTATGAACAGAAACGTTTTGCAGATGCTGCCACTTACATGGAGCAGATGTTATATGCGTTCCAAAAAACAGGAAAAGTATTATCTGCCTTAAAAGAGGCAAGAGAGACATTTGAACCGGGACATATGCGGGATATTATGGATGAATCAATCGGACATCTTGAAGCGGGACATTCCTACAGTGAAAAAAGTGTTTTAAGGGAATCCTTAGACATCGTGGAAAAAGAATACGAGTGCCGCAAGATAAAAACACTGCATGAACTTTTGATCAGTGCAGAGGAATATGGTGGAGAGGCGGATGATTCCATTTCCCTGCTATTAAATGATGTGGAATTATGGAAACGCAGAGGTTACCTGCTTCAGGGAGAAAAGAAAAAAGCACATACAAACAATGTGGTATCCATTGTTGTGGCTACAGCCTTATGTGCCGGAACTTTATATGTGTTAAATGCACTTCCGGGTATCCTTAACATGGAAGCCCCTTACAATGTGCTTACAACAGGTCTGGTACAGGTCACATCTTTTGGACTTCTTTTATGGATGATCTATGTATATGCAAGATCAGAAAAGACATTGACCAGGAACTGGTTAAAAGAAGAAAGCGGCAGGGATGAAGAATACGTGCTGCGCTGCTATGAAAAAGCCATGTCGCAGCAGCATAGATTTGGCAGGAATATTGCAAGACGTGTGGTATCCGAAGAACTTTATGCGGCATTCCCAGAGTGGCTGATGCAGATGGCATTATTAATGCAGCACAGCAATGTGCAGGTTTCAATCGCAAAATCATTAGATGGCGCACCAAAGATCCTGGTTCCGGAAATAAATGCATTACTGCAGCGTTTGAAAGAGCAGCCGAAAGCATTGAGTTCCTACACAGATTTTTGTAAAAATTTCGATATCCCGGAAACAACCAGCTGCATGAAAATGCTGTATGCGATTTCAGAATCCGGTACCGGAGATGCAAAGGTGCAGATCCAGAACCTTTTAGTACAGGTCCAGGAAATGAGAAACCGTGCTGCAGAACGTCGGAATAAAAGTTCGGCTTTCCAGGTTAAGATGTTATATTCGTATCCGGTTTTTGGTGCATCCATCAAGTTGCTGGGAGATCTGGTCGTTGGCATGATGTTTTTATTTGAAATGCTGTCAGAAGCGGGAGGGATGTAGATGAAAAATATAATCAGTGCATTTACAACATTGTTTTTTTATTTGCTCTGTGTATTTGGTGCAGCCGCATTATTAACTGCATCAGCACAGACGGCAGCGGCAAAGGAATACAAAGCAGATGTGATAGCAGAAATTGAAAACAGTGATTTTAACCGGGATGTGATAAGCAGCTGTATTTCGCAGGCGCAGTCAGCAGGGTATACACTGACCGTAACGCCTTCTGCGAATGCAGAGGGGGAGACAGTATCAGCAGATGTAATACTGTCTTATGATTATAAGATGCCGGTTTTTGGCATTGAGAAAACGCATATGACAAGGGGGATTGCACGGTAATGGAAGAGTTTATAGAACAGATTGGTGAAATGATCTTAGAGTCGGTTCCGGCGTTGGCAGTTCTCACATTTATGATCAGTGTATATATGGCTGCAACAGCATTTTAAGGATGGTGTATGAAATGGAAGAGATTGTAAAAGAACTTGGAGGAAGCATACAGGCCGGAGCGGTATCCGTCATAGCACTTGCCATGGTATATGGTGTATATGCCGGATATTTTAAACAGATGATAGAGACATTTTTTAACGGTTTGTGTGGTTAGGAGAATGACATGAAAGAGATCATGAAAGAACACGGCGGTCTGCTGGTCACTGTTGCGGTAACGATATGTATCCTTACAATCATATTTTCTGCAGTAACAGATTCGGATGGAAACCGTGGAATCGTAAAGATCATAGCAGCGCATATGAATACGGATGGGACTGATTACAATGCTTA
>NZ_QSCK01000071.1:0-2538 GCF_003463035.1 Roseburia sp. OF03-24
AAATCGTTAAGGAAAGAATCGAAGGTGGTGCAAACGAAAAAGCAGTATTGAGACTTTTCATTAACTGCCTTTTCGTTTGCATCAATTTCGATTTTTTCTGGTTGAACAAAGCGCGTCAACTCTATATGGACTTTTAATTCTGACACTCTATTTATAATAGGATAGCGTGTACACATAGAAATACATAGAATTTATAATTCAGTCCTGTATTATGACACCAGAAATAAGCCTCCCTAAGGAAGCTAAAAAAATATACAGTTATGATACGTTAACAGAGCATATGTGGTTTTGGTTTTATAAAATGTTGTTCTGTAGGCAGAGGAATAATCTTACCACCACAGGAAGAACACTTGCATATATCTTTATTATAAAGAAGACGGATAATGGCAGGTGCATCCATATCTTTCAGCTTGGAAATATATTTTTTGCAACCAAGGATGTTTCTGCATAGGGTAATCTTTTTCTTCTTATTTCTGGATGAAAGAAGACCATAGTGCCTGATACGTACAAAACGTTTTGGAGGAACATGCATTAAAAATCGACGGATAAATTCCTCGCCGGATATGGTGATCTCTTTCCAAAGCCCTTGATTTTTGTAATCTTTAGCAGAAAATGTAACTGTAGATTCTGTCATGCCTTTGATACGGTAGTTGCTGATAGCAATCCGGTGGGTGTATTTTCCAAGATATCTGATGACAGATTCGGCACCGTCAAATGGTTTCTTGCAATAAGGAATCCATTCTTTTGCATAGCAGATATTTAACAATTCCTTGAAAGTATAGTAGTTTTTATAAGGTGCAGCCGATCCATGAAATTCAAGCCTGTCATTTTCCCAGAGCAGTTTAAGTTCAGCCATATATTTTCCACGAAATATTTTGGAGATTACCTTAATCGGAAGAAAAAACTCTTTCCCGTTGTCTTTCCAATGATTTTTCACATCCAGCCCTCCACCAAGAACAATCGCATGGATATGAGGATGAAAATTCATGGTGCTTCCCCATGTATGGAGGATACAAATATAGCCGATATCAGTCCCAAGATATTTACTGTCAGCAGCAAGTTCACTGAGAGTATCTGAAGCCGCATGATAAAGAGTAGCGTATAAGAATTTCTGGTTGCTGTAGATAATGGGATTGAGTTCTTCCGGAACTGTAAAAACCACATGGAAATAAGGAGCATCTAAGATATCCTCCCGCCGTGCATCTACCCATTTTTCTTTTGGAAACTCCTGACACATAGGACAGCACCTGTCACGGCAGGAGTTATAGTGGACTGATATGCAGCCGCAGTCCTCGCATACACTTACATTCACACCAAAGGCACCAGTTTTGCAATTCATGATGTGATAAGCGGCCTTTCGCTGAGCGGGAGAAATACTATGTGTGGATTCAAAAGATGAATAAAAACGATGGAAAACATCCTGAATCGTACAATCCTTACTCATGATTCACCACCTTCCGGGTTGTCGAACGGGCTGCGGATTCCAAGAAGTGTCTTGTTGCTCACATGAAGGTAAACATCTGTAGAGCGAGGATCAACATGTCCCAGAAGTGACTGGATATATTTTATATCTGTGCCACTTTCGAATAGGTGGCTGGCAAAACTATGACGGCACGCATGAGAGGAAACATGACGGGTAATGCCGGCGAGTTTAGCACTTTTCTTAAAAAACTGGTTAACACTGGTTATATCAAGATATCCACCGGTCCAGGAACTTGGAAAAAGGATATCTTTAGGGCGACCACATTTGTACCAATACTCAGTGAGAAGGTCTAAATTTTTTTGAGACAGAATCGTATACCTGTCAATTCTGCCTTTGGTTTCACGAACATGAATTGTCATGTTGGTACGTGAAATGTCATCATAATGAAGATGAACAACCTCTGATACACGTAATCCGGAAGAATACATAGTTGCAATAATCGCTTTATGCTTCAGATTCGGAGTGGCGTCAATGATTGCATTTATTTCATCGCGGGATAGAACAGCAGGAAGATTTCGCTCTCTTTTCATAGCCGGAACAGTGTCATCATCCCAGAGAATCTTCAGCACCTTTTTATATAAGAACTTGATTGCAGACCGATAGTGATTGTGAGTTTCAGGAGACCTTCCTTCCAGACGTTTGGCAGTAAGAAAACTTTCCGCATCTTCAAGTGTAAGATCAGAAACATTTTTTCCAATCCAACGAAGGAAGTAACTGACATCAGAGCAATACAGTTGAATAGTTCTTTCACGCAGGTTACGTTTTTCCGCTTCATTGCGGATGGATTCAAAAATATCTTTATACATAATAAAACCTCCAGAATAAGTAGTGTTAATAATTACATCTACCTATTCGGAGGTGCATTTGCGTCATAATTCCGATTGCGGAAGAGACTGGAAAATGTTATTCTTATCATAGGCAGTGGAGCTTTCTTAGTTCAGTTGTTTCGTGTGGTAACTTAACAATAACGGATTATGAAAAGTAATTCCACTGCTTTTTAATAAAAATAAAACTGCGCCACAGCCTTGGCAGGCCATCGCGCAGCGATTTTGTTC
>NZ_QSCK01000072.1:0-1892 GCF_003463035.1 Roseburia sp. OF03-24
ATCCAGTTCCTGTTTGGAGATACCTTTAAAACCGGCATCTCTTCTGCCTGATCACTGCCTCTATACTCACCTTTTATCTTTTCTTTTGGTTTTAACTTCCTGATATGTACTTTCACTTTTTCCGGCAGTTTTGCATATATCTTTTTTAAAAACAGCCAGATCTTATTTTTTACTTTACTAATCATCACTTTTATCTGTTCTTTCTTCATATTAGAATATCTCCTTCCTATTTCCGCTCTCCCTGTCTTCTTTTCCTTTCTGCTGTTGCGACGTCGCATTTACTGCGACGGTGTACTGACCCTTCCAATACATACAAAGTGCTCTTTCCAGAAGCTTGTATTTAAGTCCGCAAAACCGATCGGGTTTCCAGCATGGAACATTCTGCCGTTTCCGGCATAAATTCCGACATGCGTGATGTAATTGTCTGTTTTGTACGTTTTTGTAAAAAAGACCAGATCCCCCGGCTGTGCTTCCTCCAGCTCCAGGTGCTGCACGGCTTCATACTGTTCCTGCGCTGTCCTCGGGAGCGATATTCCAGCCTGTCCAAAACACCATTGTGTTAATCCGGAACAGTCAAAGGATGTCTGTGGACTTGAGCCACCCCAGACATATTTCCATCCTTCATATTTATAAGCTTCCGCAAGGACTGCATTTGCTGTATCTGCCGGTAACGGCTCTGATTCTAAGTACTGTTTCACGAGATACACATAAAACATGTTCCCGTATTCATACCTCCAGCCGCCATTTTGTGCGATTGCAACCGGATTATCATACTTTACTTTCCTGCCACCGCATTTACTGCTTGCAAAATCACACGACAACTGAAATGTATGAGCCTTTCCCCTGACTGATACATAATCAATATATCCGGCTCCATAATTGTATGCCTGGATCACTGCATCAAGATCGCAACCTAACGTGTCCGCTTTCTGCAGCAACATGGCAAAATATGCAACCGCAGCCTTGATAGATTCCGAAGGAGTTTTCTCTTCCTCTGTCAGTCCACTGTTTCCAAGTGACTGCATCGGATCATTCCCTTCTCCTCCAGTCTCAACCATCATGATGGCAAGCAGATACTTTTCATACTCATGTATATTGTATTCCGCTGCCGTATCCCCGACAAAGGCTGCATATTCCCTTACTTTGTCAGACAAACCAAGACCGGATGCATGCGCCGGATCCCCGTCTTCACCATCATCGGATATTCCGATCAGCATCACGCCGCAAATCAAAAACAGAAAAACAGGAAACAAAATACATAACGTACCTATGATCCGTTTTACACGTTTCATCTCTTTTTATTTCCTCCTGTCTGTCCTCCGATCATCCTTTTTCAATCCTATTATCTTTTTTGCATGCGGTTCTGCATGTCCTGCGCTCCTTCGCTCTGCTAAAACATCACTTCTTAAGTCTTTTGCATTTCCGCCAGACCTTATAATGGTTCTGCCAGGTACAGACTCTGTTCCTGTTTCCGTTTCTCTTACATTTTGTCCACCATTTCTCTCCTGCAGCCCATGATCTTCATTTCTCTGCTGATGCAGGTCTTTCCTAAATTTTTCCTGATCCGGACTGCTTAACATTGTTCCGCAAGTTCCAAGTTCTTTTCTTACATCCTTGTTTGAATACGGAAGACGGGTTACACTCTGTTTATAACGGATATCCTCTAACGGTGTTCCTATGTGTTCTGCTTTCTGGTCATTTTTCCTGATCCGTTCTTCACTTCTTGCCATGTTCTGTAATTTTTCATCTGATGCTTTCCGCACCTGCCCCCTGCTGTCAATAAAGCTTTTTCCTGCTTTTGCGCCGCGGTTCAAGCCATCCACACCGCGGTATTTATCCAGTTCTTTTCCATTTACCGGAATCCGTTGGTGGAAGTCAATTCCATCATAACG
>NZ_QSCK01000073.1:0-1819 GCF_003463035.1 Roseburia sp. OF03-24
CCTGCTGATCAGACAAAAGCTGCCGGAGCAGATGCGCCGAAAACAGCAGATCAGAACAAACCATCTGATAAGACAGCAGATAAGACCGGAACGGATGCGAAAGATGGAGGAAATAAAAAATAAATAACCGGATGGGAGAGTGGAATAGATGAACAGATTTCCAATCTGGAAAGGAAAACGCATCGGGCGTTATGATGACAGGCTGATTTTAAGGTCTGTCATTTTTTTTGCCCTGACCGTTGCAGCATTATCAGTATTTACGATCTGGATGACAGAGAGGAATATCCTGTTTAGGATATTCCTTCTTTTCCTGATCACAGTTTTGTGTCTGCTGGATCTGTTTTATAAATGGAAAAGCGGCAGCATGGTGGATATCCGAAACCGTCAGGCAATGTCGCGGATGCTGCTGGAAAACCGATGGTTTGAGACAGAGCCGTTGCAGCGTTATAGATCAGGCGGCAGAATGGAACGGATCACCTATTTTCCGGCGCTTTATTACAGAAGGAAAAACAGGCATATTTATGTGACAGTTAAGATCACCATGGGAAAATACCAGGATAAATTACTTCATCTGGAAGAGAAGTTGGAAACCGGATTAAATTGTGAACTGGTAAAAAAAGATACAAAGGATATCTGGGTCAGATATGAATTTTTAACAGGAGTGGAAAAGAGCCGGATCGGTATTCAGGATGTAAAAGCAGAAAATGGAGAACTGAATCTGATGCAGCATATCTCATGGAAATATGATAAATTGCCGCACATGTTGATTTCAGGTGATACAGGAAGTGGAAAAACGATCTTTCTTCTGATCGTGATAAAAGCATTGTTAGAATCAGGTGCAGTGCTGCATATCTGTGATCCGAAGAAAGCAGATTTATCTTTCTTATCCAGGATCATGCCGGATGTGCATTACAGTACAGAAAGCATAATGGAATGTGTGGAAACTTTTTATGAAGGAATGGAAGCGCGTTATGATGAAATGCAGGAACATCCGGATTTCCGGATGGGTGCGAATTATGCGAAAGTCGGTTTGACGCCGCATTTTCTGATCTTTGATGAGTATGTGGCTTTTATGGACACTCTTGCAAAAAAAGAATGGGAAGAGGTTATGAAGCTGATCCGGATTATTATCATGAAGGGCAGACAGGCAGGATATTTTATTATTCTTGCGTGTCAGCGTCCGGATGCAAAATATCTCGGAGATGGTGTCCGCGATCAGTTCGGTTTCCGTGTTGCGCTGGGTAGTATGTCTGCAAGCGGGTACACCATGATGTTTGGCAGTATTGATAAACAATTTAAAGAAAAAGATATTGCCGGACGTGGCTATGTAAACACCGGAAACGGTGTTGTAACAGAGTTTTACGCTCCATATGTAGATCCGGGATATGATTTTTTTGCAGAGCTGTCGCGGATCTATGAGAAAAGACAGCAGGAAGGAGAAGCGTGTGATCGAATGTATGAAAACGGCAGCGAAACTGCCGGAGAGGAATGAAGAAAAGACGATTGAAGAAAAAGAAAATAAAAAACAGACGGAACATATTTATATCAGCGGACCGATTACCGGAACATCGGATTATATGGAACGTTTTGAGAAAGCAGAAAAGGAATTAATAGAAAATGGATATTCCGTGATCAATCCGGCGAAAGTCAATGCAATGCTGCCGGAAGATGCGACGTGGGAGGAATATATAAAAGTATCATTGACGCTGCTGTCGATCTGCACCGGGGTGTACATGATGCCGGGCTGGAGGGAGAGCCGTGGTGCAGTGCTTGAGTTTATGCAGGCAAGACGTAATGAAATGCAGATCTATGAGGATAT
>NZ_QSCK01000074.1:0-1653 GCF_003463035.1 Roseburia sp. OF03-24
CCTATATTATTCACGGCACAGCCGTGAAAGTGGCTGAAAACCACATAGTTTCTATATTTTAACTGAATATTGCTTTTCACCTATCAGATGAATGAAAAAAGAGCATCCATTTGTGGTAAAATTAAGGTGTCGAATCTTAAAAAATAACCCAAAGGAGCCCTTTATGAGTATTGTAAACACCTTAGCCTTAGAAAGCAATAGACAGATAAAAATAAATTTTGATGGAGGAGATCTCTCCTCCGATGCAGGTCTGCTTCTTATCAAAGAATTCATAAGCAAGCTTGGTATTGATAAGCTTTTAGACAAAACTTTCAAGACCAATGATCCTGCATTATTCAGATATCACACGGATCAGAAAAATCTGCTCCAGATGATATATATGATCATTGCCGGTTATTTCGAAGATGATGCTTCCGATGAACTGACCAATGATCCGGTATTCAAGTCTGTACTTGAAAAAGATGCACTTGCATCACAGCCTACGGTATCGAGATTCTTTAACCGTATGGATGAAGATACCTTAAACCAGTTCCTTGCGATTGCCAGAGTGCTTCGGAAGAAAATTTACAGTATTCAGATGCCATCGGCTGTTATTCTGGATCTGGATTCCACCCTTCTTGATGCATACGGCAGACAGGAAGGCAGAGCCTTTAACTTTCATTATCAAAGCAATGGTTATCATCCGCTTGTCTGTTATGACGGAATGACTGGAGATCTGATAAAAGTACAGCTTCGTGATGGAACACAGTATTCCTGTACAGGAGTGGTTGACTTCCTGCAGCCGATACTGGATGAATACCAGAATGATTATCCTGCAATCCGTATTCTGCTTCGTGGTGATAGTGGTTTTGCGACTCCTGATCTTTATAAGCAGTGCGAAGAAAACGGCACAAGCTATGTGATCCGGCTGAAGGAGAATGGTCTTCTCCGTGAAAAAGCATCCTATTTTGTGGATGAACTTAATGAAATCACCAGAAATAACAAAGTGGATTATGCGGTAGTTTATGGTGAATTCATGTACAAAGCAAAGTCATGGCCTTATGAAAGGCGTGTGGTATGCAAGGTTGAAAAGCCGGAAAACCAGATGGTTTACATGTACACATTTGTTGTCACAAACATGGATTCCGAACCAGAGTATCTTATCAAATTTTACTGCAAGCGAGGTCTGATGGAAAACTTTATCAAAGAAAGCAAATCCGGTTTTGATTTTGCTTCCATAAGCAGTCATACCAGAATCGTAAATGCAAACAGACTTCAGGTACACGCTCTTGCGTATAACATATTTAATTGGTTTAGACGATTGGCGTTATCAGCAAACATGCGAAAACAACGCATAGATACCGTCCGTTTAAAACTGCTGAAGATTGCTGCAAAAGTAATTCGTTCAGCAAGATATATCACATTCAAGCTGTGTAGCAGCTGCCCTTATAAGAATGAATTCTATGAGACACTTTCAAATATCGGTAAGCTGAATGTACAGCTGGAATAGCAACTATTAACGAACCTTGACAGCTTAATAACCGCTCAGGACTCTGCTACAGGGATTTTATACCCTTTTTGGAGATTGGTTGAGCGATGTTTAGGCTACATGGGTCAATTTGGGGATTCATGGTACAGTTATCAGTTCAGATACTGTTCCGTGAATAATTCAGG
>NZ_QSCK01000075.1:0-1610 GCF_003463035.1 Roseburia sp. OF03-24
AAATTAATCATCAGGGCGATTGTCACAACCTGTATTGCCGGAGTGATCTTTTTAACGATCATGGCGGTGTCAGGGAGAATGAACAGGAGCATGGAATTAAAAAGCAATCTACCGTCTGCTGCAGAAGAGACGGCAGAAAATCTGTTAACAAAAAAGTATAATGTCACAGATAAGAATCAGCTGGAAGCTGATTTTTTAGAAACATTAGCTTATGCGATCGATTCAGATTCGGATATCCAGCTAAAAGTAAATGCTGCAGAAACGGATAAGCAGCTTTTATCCGTTTCTGTGACAGAAGAATTTAAGCATCCGAATGGAAAGCCTGGAACCGTTTCTTATGACAGGACGGCGATTGTAAATAAACTTTCCAAGGAAGAACCGGAAGCATATAAAGTAAATTATTATCTGTCAGACGCGGATCCAGGCTATTATAAATGCTATACAGTTTTAAAAGATGATGTGATCCCGATTCCAAAGGATCCGGTAATGGAAGGAAAGACTTTTACAGGCTGGACAGATGCAGATGGAAATACGCTCGATCCGGACATGACGATAACGCAAAATACAGACTGTTATGCAAAATGGAATTAAAACAGATAAAATAATAGGTATATAATAGGAAGTTGTCTTAAACGGATAGCTTCTTTTATTCCAATATAATATTGACATTTCTATAGCTTTTCCTAAAAGAAAAAAATTAGTGAAATCTTTTCTTTTATTCCGTCGAAAACGAAAATTACATGTTTTATACTTGGCATGTGTAAGACATGTACATTGACAACTGAATAATTTGTGCAATTTGGAGAAAATAAAAAATTTTTACAGCAGTTAAAATGAGATCAAAATGAGTTATCCACTAAGGTATAACATGCTATCAAGTTGTCCCCCAAAAAACTTATCATTCATAAAAAAACAGGACAAATAAAAGGGAAAAAACAGTATTTTGAAGAAATGAAATGTGGTTATCCACAGAAAAAAGAATTGGCAAAATGACGAATGCCCTCATAACGTTGGTTTGATTTTTGTCTGCATTACGTTTATAATAAAAACAGGAAATCCAATATAGTATACTTTTCAAGGCAGTCGGCAGGACGGATTTACCACTTAGATCTGCTCCGAGATTCGGAGAAAGGGATGGTAGCTCACCCGGCTGTCTCGATAGGTATATCATAGAAGTTTCCATTTTATTTGTCAACGTCATAAGGTAAAAGAATCAAAAATAAAAGATAAAGGAGAATCGAAGTTATGAGAGAAAGAAGAAACCGGAAAGGAATGAACACCGCAAAGGTGGCAGGATGGAAAAAAGCAGTCGTGCTCACGCTGGCACTTATCATGTGCATCAGCAGCATTGTAGTACCACAGCCGGAGGAAGTATCGGCAAAGCAGGCAACATACATTGATTACTTTGGAGAGAATCAGCCAAAGAATCAGATCGTGTTTGCAACATCGGATGATGCCAAATGGCATAAAACGCAGGAACATTGTTGCAATATTTCTACATACAGACATTATCACTGCATAAAAAAGAAAACTGTTTATGCAGGAGAGAAGTTCACGATCATCCCGGTTGCCATGTTTAAAAATGGAGTGGTAGTAGGATCAAAAAACAG
>NZ_QSCK01000076.1:0-1606 GCF_003463035.1 Roseburia sp. OF03-24
TAAAATGCTGTTGCAGCCATATATACGCTGATCATAAACGTGAGAACTGCCAACGCCGGAACCGACTCTAAGATCATTTCACCAAGCTGTTCTATAAACTCTTCCATTACCTTGCAATCCCCCTTGTCATATGCGTTTTCTCAATGCCAAAAACCGGCATCTTATAATCATAAGACAGTATCACATCTGCTGATACCGTCTCCCCATCCGCATTCACAGAAGGCGTTACAGCAAGCGCATATCCCGCAGACTGTGCCTGTGAGATGCAGTTTGCGATCACCTCCCTGTTAAAATCACTGTTTTCAATTTCTGCTATCACATCTGCTTTGTATTCCTTTGCCGCTGCCGTCTGTGCTGATGCAGTTAATAATGCGGCTGCACCAAATACACAGAGCAGATAAAAGAAAAGCGTTGTAAATGCACTGATTATATTTTTCATCTACATTCCTCCCGCTTCTGACAGCATTTCAAATAAAAACATCATGCCAACGACCAGATCTCCAAGTAACTTTATGGATGCACCAAAAACCGGATACGAATATAACATCTTAACCCGGAAAGCCGAACTTTTATTCCGGCGTTCTGCAGCACGGTTTCTCATTTCCTGGACCTGTACTAAAAGGTTCTGGATCTGCACCTTTGCATCTCCGGTACCGGATTCTGAAATCGCATACAGCATTTTCATGCAGCTGGTTGTTTCCGGGATATCGAAATTTTTACAGAAATCTGTGTAGGAACTCAATGCTTTCGGCTGCTCTTTCAAACGCTGCAGTAATGCATTTATTTCCGGAACCAGGATCTTTGGTGCGCCATCTAACGATTTTGCGATTGAAACCTGCACATTGCTGTGCTGCATTAATAACGCCATCTGCATCAGCCACTCTGGGAATGCCGCATAAAGTTCTTCGGATACCACACGTCTTGCAATATTCCTGCCAAATCTATGCTGCTGCAACATGGCTTTTTCATAGCAGCGCAGCACGTATTCTTCATCCCTGCCGCTTTCTTCTTTTAACCAGTTCCTGGTCAATGTCTTTTCTGATTTTGCATATACGTAGATCATCCATAAAAGAAGTTCAAAAGATGTGACCTGTACCAGACCTGTTGTAAGCACATTGTAAGGGGCTTCCATGTTGAGGATACCCGGAAGTGCATTTAACACATATAAAGTTCCGGCACATAAGGCTGTAGCCACAACAATGGATACCACATTGTTTGTATGTGCTTTTTTCTTTTCTCCCTGAAGCAGATATCCACGACGCTTCCATAATTCCACATCGTTTAATAACAGGGAAATGGAATCATCCGCATCTCCACCATATTCCTCTGCACTGATCAAAAGTTCATGCAGCGTTCTGATCTTGCGGCATTCATATTCTTTTTCCACGATGTCTAAGGATTCCCTTAAAACACCTTTTTCACTGTAGGAACATCCTGCTTCCAGATGACCGATTGCTTCCTCTATCACATCCTGCATATGCCCCGGTTCAAATGTTTCTTTCGTTTCTTTTAGGGCAGATAATACTTTTCCACTTTTCTGGAATGCATATAACATCTGTTCCATGTAAGTGGCAGCATCTGCAAAACGTTTCTGTTCATACATTTT
>NZ_QSCK01000077.1:0-1579 GCF_003463035.1 Roseburia sp. OF03-24
AGGGAACAACGGAAATAGCGGAAGCATTGCTTGCAGGCTGTACTCAGCTGGAGAAATTAACAATTCCAGATACAGTAACAGTTATAGAGTATAAAGGTGTGGCAAATTGCAGCAGCCTGACGAATATTAATATCCCAGACAGTGTAACGGAAATAGGTGGGAGTGCGTTTGAAGATTGTACAGCAATTAAAAAAATAATTCTTATGGATAATATTGGATTAATGGGAAGTTCTGCCTTTTCCGATTGTATTAATTTGACAGAAATTCATATGTCAAACAAACAGAAAGTTATTCAGAAAAGCACATTTTCCGGCTGCAAAAAGTTAACCACCATCAACTTCCCATCCACCCTGACCACGATCGGAGATTCTGCCTTTTCCGGCTGTGAATCCCTGCCGGAAGCCATCCTTCCATCCGGAGTGGAAAAAATAGAAAGCAATGCATTCAAAAATTGTAAATTCCTGAAAAAAGCAGTGGTGCCGGATACCGTATCATCCATCGGAAGTTCTGCTTTTTACGGCTGCGAGGCTTTAACGGATATTACGTTAGGCAGCAAATTAAAGAAAATTGACAGCCAGACCTTTTATGGCTGCGCAGCCCTGCCGTCCATCGTGCTTCCTTACAATGTGACCACAATCGGTGACAGTGCCTTTGTCAACTGCACGAAGCTGACGCAGATCACAGTCCCACGCAACACAACTTCGATCGCATCAAATGCATTTTCCTATCCAAAGAAAATGACGATGTACGGTCCTTCCAGTTGTTATGCGCAGACCTACGCAAATGGAAAAGGCATTAAATATGTTGCGCAGGACATTCATGCAACATCGATCAGTCTGGATGTCACCAACAAGACGGCAGAGCGTTATGACAGGTTCCAGTTGACAGCGACGATCGCGCCTTTGAATTTCACAGATGCAGTGGTATGGACAAGTTCCAATGAAGAGGTTGCCACTGTTTCGGATACCGGATATGTGGAGATCTGTGGTGTTGGAACAGCAGTCATTACGGTAACGGCTGGAAATGTAAAAGCTGCCTGTAAGATAACTGTACCGCAGCTGATAGACTGGATCGAATTTGATGAGGATGAGATTGAATTAAAAGCTGGTGAAACCTATCAGTTGAAACCATATATTTCACCTTCGGATGCCACAAATAAAAAACTCAAATATACTTCTTCTGATACGAAAGTGGCAGAGGTTTCTGCAAGCGGACTTGTCACTGCAAAATCGGAGGGCGAAGCAAAAATCCGGGCTGCGGCAACGGATGGCAGTGATGAATATGCAGTCTGCTATGTGACTGTTACCGGAAAGGCGAAAGTAACAGGAATAACTTTAGACAGGACATCAGCAGAGGTAAAAAGAGGAGAGAAGCTCACCTTAAATGCAACCGTATCACCATCTTATGCCTCCAATAAAAAGGTAGTCTGGAAATCGGCAAATACAAAGATTGCCACCGTGGATGCCAACGGCAGTGTGACAGCAAAGGCACCGGGCAGAACGAAGATCACGGTGACTTCGTCTGAAAATAGTAGTTATCAGGCATCCTGTACGGTTACAGTACCATATAAAATTACCTA
>NZ_QSCK01000078.1:0-1573 GCF_003463035.1 Roseburia sp. OF03-24
CTTGAGTTTCCGCAAAATGTAATCAAAACATGATTACATCTTCCCAAAGCACCAATCTGTCAGTTTTTTTGATATTTTAGATTGACAGTTCTATGAGTAGAGGCACTTTAATAAGCCCCACCGGAATCGGGCTTTGGGAGATGTATTCTTTTATCTATCTAAGCGGTCAGCTTAAGGCAGAGTTGACGATATGCCGGACGTTTTGTCCGAAACCACAGCCTGACGCCTTCTTTTGCATATGATAGTATGCCGGAGATACCTTTGGCTAACCGGTAATAGCAGAAATGTACTTTTTCCTTTACAGGGTCTGCTTTTTGTATGATTGCAACCTTTAGGGCATGCGTTTCTGGTTTCATGGACATATGTGCCAGAAATGCCATGCACAGGGTAATATAAAAATTCAGGGCATTGATTGCAGCGAGCTTCCTCACACGGAAGTTTTCAAACTGAAACATCTGCTTCTTACAGCGGAAATATTCCTCAATGCGCCATCTGGAAAAGTAAGTCAGGGCGATATTTACCACGTCTTCTTTGGATTTGATTTTCTTATTGGTTGCAAGCATCATGGGATGTTCTGTAATGCCGTAAACCAGTACGAGATAAATATCTTTCTTTGAAGCGGTAATCTGTACTTTCACATGAGAAAGATAGGCATCATGCTTTTTACCCTTGTATGTCAGGGCAGTTTTAATCTTACCCTTTCTCTGATTACGAAGCTGTGTGGCAGGAACCCATTTTCCATGGAAGAAGAGTTTCCTTTTGGCAGTAAGACGGATGACATAGTCCTGTTCCAGTTCATCAAGTTTCAGAAACATCTTGTTGTCATCGTAGCCTCTGTCCATGGCAAAGGTTGCTTTGCCAAAGAGAGCTGCACCACGTTCCATTGCAGAAAAAGTAACATCATTTATAGAGGTAAAATGTTTTTCTTTTGAAGAATGAATTTCTGAAAAAATACTGACAGGATGATTATTTTTAGTGAGAACACAGGCTTCTGTTACATGATATCCTTTTTCATAAACTGTTTTGGAAGCAGTACTTTTAGAGCCATCTCTGACAAGTCCGAGAGCTTCAAATTTGTAACCATCAGGCTTTACAACATCGCTGTCATCAATGTGTATGACAGGTTCTTGCGGAGCCCATTTACGGATGGCAGTAAGATAAGATTTAAGCGTGGTGGAGGAAATGCCATTGTTTAAATGTCTGGTCAGCCGTTCAACAGAATTGACCTTTTTGGAATCTTCGTGAAGCTGATCCACAACATCGGTTAAAAGACAGCTTCTGGAGGCAAGCATACCATAAGTCATCTCGGCAGAAAACTTTTTGTCCGGCTTGGACAGGTGTTTTGAAATTTTATTTGAAAAAGTTAAAATTTCCCGTTTCAAAGTATAAGTATTTGTTGTAGAATTAAGCATAAGGAGTCCTCCTGATTTTTGTTTAGTATCTTTTTGATTAGACACCTTAATTTTACTACAAAACAGGAAAGGATTCCTTATATTTTGGGCATTTTTTGAAAGTTGTTTATGACGATGATTATGAAAACGGGGCTTTGTGGATAAAAGTACGGAAACTCAAG
>NZ_QSCK01000079.1:0-1467 GCF_003463035.1 Roseburia sp. OF03-24
AAATTCTTTTCACCTAATGCTTCCTCCGTTTTTACACGCCCATAGATATCCAGATTTCTTTCCCAAACCTTCTTTCCCTCTTCATCATAGGCTTCCACTGGAGTTCCCAGATAGTCACTTATAATACTGTAATTCCCATCCTTGGTGATTTTTCCTCTGGGAATAAAGTCATCCTGAAATACCCATGTAATCAGATTATCCGGTATATTTTCTCCCTGCCCTGCTTCTTTTTTTGCTTTTTCCTCCTCTCGTTTTTCCAGCTTCAAAATATAATCCGCTTTGAAATCTACTTTATTTTCAGTTTTCCTTCTGCCCACTGTGCATTTCTCTTCCCATTCATGAAACAAGTTGTTTCCATTCCACAGGAATCTTATTACTTTTTGCTGCCTTCCCTCTGATACTCCTTTACTATGTATACTGGTTACTGACTTTTCAATCCTCCTGCCAAAAGTATCATATTGGAAGCTGACACAGCTTTTGTCCGGTCTGGTTACTTCCCGGAGCATGCCGTTTCCAAAATAACGGTACGTCCATGTACCTCCATCCGGTTCTATTTTCTTCGCCAGATTTCCCTCTTCATCATAGAAAAATTGCCTGCCCTTGGTTATAAGCTTCCCATATCCTCCCTGATATTTGTTCCGCTTTTCCTTCAAGTTAATACAGGATTTCTCTAAGCGGCTGCCCGCTCCGTAAATACGATCACTGCAATCTTTTGTTTCATACAGATTTCCTACAATATCTGCACTTCTAAAAATTGTCTCAAAACCAGATTCTTTTGCACTTACTAAGTTACTAAACTGATCATAAGAATACACTGTTGTTCCTTTTGTCAGTCCATTCGTAACCTCCTTTAACTGATAATTCACATCCCATTCATATCTGTGCCTGCGCAATGTATCCGACCAGCCGACAACATTTCCAAAAATTCCCTGATGAGCAGCGTCTGCCTTACTTCGCTGATTACTTACTTCGTGAAAAATCGGTCTGCCAGCTTTATCATAATCCCATGCACTACAGATATTATTAGAGAACAGACGCTGAGTCTCCTGCCCCAAAGCATTATATTCCATCCTGGACACCCACGGCTTTTCTTTATCCAAATATGCCGCCACTTGTGTCGCCTGTCCCATTTCATTCCGACTGGTAAGTATATTTGCTCCAAAACTGCTTACTGTCTGAATACAGTTTCCCAATTCATCATACTGATTAGATATCCAGTGCCTGCCCTGCCACTCTTTCGTAATCCTGCCCAACGAATCTCGTTCAAACTTTACCTTGCCATATTGGTTTTCCACCTCTATTAGAGCGCCATTCTTATTATAAGTAAAGTTCTCATAAGTTTTGTCATAATAATCAGTTCTTATCACACGTCCCAGTTTATCATAACAATACCTTGTATATCTGCCTCCCGGACGATTAATTTTTGTAACAAGACCAGAATAATCTCGTTCATATGTGCGGGTTAAA
>NZ_QSCK01000008.1:0-130760 GCF_003463035.1 Roseburia sp. OF03-24
TTCGGGACTTTCACCCATTAGAGCGCGCCCATGGCGCGCAAACCAAATATCTGTCCCACATCTATGTGGGGCAGATATTTAAATTTTATCACTCTCTTTTTATTTTGCCACCATTTTCAGCAATTTTATCAGCCTCCGAACAGGTTGGATAATGAAGATGTCTGGCTCTGTAATTTAGACAATGCTGTCTCCATTGCAGAGAACTTCTTGTAATATGCGTCCTCCTGATCCTGCAGTTTCTGCTCCCACTTTTTGATCGTGGTGGTGTAATCACTGTATTCAGAAGCCATCTCTTTATCATTGTATACTTTATAAATACTGCTTAAAGTTGAAGATTTCATCTTCGTTCCAATTGCATCGTATAAATTGGTCGTAAGCTGCTGCATAAAGGAAACGACCGTATCCGGATCAGAGTTGATCATTGCCATCAACTTATCTTCGTTTCCGGAAGTTGCTGTATCGTCCTCGTCACCGTCAATATGATATGCATTCTGCTGGTTCTCCGGTGCATTCAAGAAACCTAATGTCTTGATTCCAAAACTTGACAGATAATATTTCTTGCCATCAATCGTAACCGGCTGACTCATGGCATTCGTCATCAGATTCATGACACTTTCCAGGCTGTCATCACGGCGGAGCAGTGAAGATTTAATTTTTTCTTCCCACTTCTCAACTTCTGAATCGGACATTGCACTCTTTTCATCATCTGTCAAAGGCTCATATCCCTTTGCCGTATCTGCGTTGTAAAGTGATGTCATTTCGTTGATCAGAGAATTGTACTGTGTCAGGAAACTCTTGATCTTGTCATAAATCGCCTGTGTATCGGTCGCAGTTGTGACAGTGATCGCATTGGTATCCCCATCTCCGGTTGCCTGCATTGCAGTAATGGAAAGTCCGTTGATAGAGTAGGTATTGAGCGAACTGGTGTATGTAATGCCGTTTAACTTAATCTCAGAATCACAGCCGTCAATCTTCTTTGCACCTGAGTTTGTTAATGTAGAACTCTGATCAAGGATCCTCTGTGAATCCTGTACTTTGTTTACAAATGCAGCCAAAGCTGTTGTATAATCCGATGAAGTCGAATCCATCGCAGCCAGATCTGCAAGTACCGAATTGTCATCCATTTTTTTCTGTGCAGTAGTCATAGCAGTCTGATTCTCGGTAATTTTCTCTGCATACTTGTTAGTTACCTCTGTAACTGCACTTGCACCGCCACTCTGATATGCCTGCTGGATGGAAGAGATAATATTCTTTTTTGAATATGTATCAGTGTCATCCAAAGAATCCTCAGCACTCTCATATACATTAACCTTCTCAATATTAGAGGTCAATTTGGAAACAACGTCATCGGTAAGTGTATCCTTATGATCTTCCCTGAACCTGCTCAGTAGATCTGCTGCACGGGTTGTATCAGACAATACTGTATTTCCATGACTGTAAGTTGTCTTAACTTCTTTTTTCTGATCTTCTGTAACTGTCGCTGTTCTTCCATTGCTAACCGCATTGCCATCGCTGTCGATTTCTGTAAACGTATTGTTTTCCAGCTTATAAGTTTTTCCATCGGATCCGGTATAGTTTCCTTTTTCATTTGACCTATAAACAATGCCATCATTATCTGTGTATTCCGTGTATCCTTTTTGTGCTACATCAGCCTGATAATAATTCGTTGTCTCATTTTTCATGGCAATTTTGGCTTCCTGTCCATCCGGAGCAGTGTAAACATAATATTCATTGCCGTCACTGTCCTTCTCACCGGTTGCCTTATAAACCAGACCTGCACCTGAATCTACATAGTTTCCATCTGCATTTTTAGTATAAATGTTGTTATGATCATCTTTTGCTGTCGTGATCGCCTGAATGTATTTTTTATCATTTCCACTTCCGTACTCATAAATAGTACTTCCATCATCCAAAGTCGTTGATTTGGTGTATACATTTCCAGACGCATCCATCACAGAATTCACTCTCTGTGTTGCGCTCATTCCAAGTAATGTGGTAAGTTTCTTCTGCTCATCTGTAGTTAAGCCACTATTTTTTAATGCATCCTGCATTTCAGAATATGCCGTCGCATATCCATATGCAGATGTAAGATTTGTATTCTGTCCAGATGCTGTCTTATAAGATTTCTGCGCGTCCTGATATTTTTGAATAGCATCCACTACATTCTGCTGTAATTTATTGCCATCTGCATCATAGTACTGCGTATAAGACTTATATGTTGCATTTGTTGCATCAGAACCAACACTGAGTCCTAACTGATACAGTGCTCTTGCGCCTTCCGTGTTTCCACCGGTCAGAGTGAAATCGTTATCTTTTCCGGTATCCTTTGAACTGATGAAGATACGATGGTTTGTCGCATCATAGTTTGCGCTGACTCCGGCATCTTTTAATGAAGCGATCACATCACCAACGGTTGATCCCTGTGTCAATGTAATCTCTTTTGTTGTACCATCACCCTTTGTCAGGTTGATCTTTGCATCTCCACCTGTATAACCTAGTTCAGCAAGTGTTGTGGATGTCGTCGTCTTGCTTGAAAGCTGTGCTCCGGTCAGATAACCTGCCTGCGCAACTTTGATAATATTTAACTGTTGTGTTCCGGTCGGTGCATTATTTCCTGCCTTTACCGTTGCTTTGGTAGAATCGGAAACAGTTGTTGATTTTAAATTATATGCGGTAGATAATTTCATGCTGCCGACGCTGCTGTAAAGACTGTAAATCTTCGTATTCAAAGATTTCCACGCATCCTGTTTCCAGGATAATTTTGTCTGCGCCTTTTTGTACTTATTTGTCTTATAGTTGTATGAAGATACCAGAGCTGAAATGATTGACTCTGTATCAAGACCTGATGTCAGACCGGTAATTCTGATTGGCATATTATCACTCCTATCTGATGAAAATTCCATCTGTTATTGTGTATACTCTATAGACAGTCCGTACTGTCTTTGTTTACATTTTCTCGTCCACCAAAAGTCCTGCAACTTCCCAGACTTTTGCGATCATATCAAGTGTTTTCTCCGGCGGATATTCCTTTAAGACTTCTTTGGTGTCCTTGTCCACGATCTTGATCATAACACGGTTTGTAGCATCATGGATTCCAAAGACTGCTTCCGAATTGTGTGCTCTCTTATTGATCTCTTCTACAGCTTTTCGGATCTGGGTGTTGTTTCCTGCTCCTACGAGTGTTTCCTGTTCCTCATCCTTGTCGTTTCTGGCGCTCAGACTGTTTTTGGTTTCCGTACTGTTTTTGGTTTCTGCCTTCCATGGAGCCGTGATGTTCTCCACTGTCTGCGTTGTGCCGCCTGTAGCACTTCCGCTGCCTGCAGCACTGCTATTTCCTGCTGCAGCTGCCTCTACGGATTTGCCGTAAGATGCTGTCGATGTTTCCTGTATCCGTTGAACTCCCATGATCCTGACCTCCGTTTCCATGGTATTCTCAGCTTCTTTCTGCTGTAACCTGCACTTCCCTGTGTCTATCTGCGCTTGTCAGTTATATACCAAACTATGCGCATACTTTTACCTAATCTGCAATTTATATCGGTTTCTTTGCAGATAAAATTAATACCGGAGCCGCATTTTTCTGTCTGAATCAATAGAAATCACGCGCTGCGGACATTCTATCATCCTGAATTATGAGCTCCGGTATTTTTCAAAGCAGATCCTTTAAAGATGCGATTGCATCGATATTGAGAGCTGCCTTATTTTCATTCTGAATCTGAAGATATACTTCCTTGCGGTATATCGGCACTTCTTTGGGTGCTGATATGCCGATCTTTACCTGATCTCCGCGGATTTCAAGCACTGTGATCTCAATGTTATTGTTTACCACCAGAGATTCACCTTTTTTTCGTGTCAATGCCAGCATTTTTATTCCTCTGCTTTCTTTCTGCCTTTTACAGCTTCATATACATTAAACTTGATCGGATAATCATCCTCGACGATCACCTGGCAGCCTTTTCTGGTGTCTGTATTAATCACCAGCGGTGCCTTTAGATTAACAGTCGTATCTTTTTTATCCGCCGCTGCTGTGAGCGTTACAAGTATGTAGGTATTATCCTCTGTAAGATCTCCAAGTGGCGTTAGCATCTCATCGCTTACCGATGGTGCATAATCAGGTTTGATCTCATTCGGATGCATGACCGGAAATGCAATTTCCGGTTCGTCCATGGACTGAAACCACATGATCGAGGACGGTGTTCTCTCTTTTTCCTTATCAAAAATCAGGGTAAACTTTCTTAAATCCGGGAATCCGATCATTCCATTCTCTAAAGTAATGATCTTCTCCTCGTCAATATCTATCTCCCCAAAAAGCCTTGTATTTGCTTTCATTCCCTTTTCCTCCTGGTGCAATCTGTATGGTCACGACATGTATTCTAAGAATATTGCCGTTATTTCTGCTGTTAATATAATTTACAGATAGCTGAGCAGTGTCACCTGATTTACTTTGGAAGCTGCCTGCAGTGATGACTGATAAGCAGTATATGCCGCTGTATATTCCAAAATAATATCAGAGAGTTCACGATCTTCGTTCTTAGACTTCAGCTCTTCCATGGTCTCCTGCTCATTTGACATACGGTTTTTGGTCAGAGCAAGGCTCTGTCCTTTACTTCCGACATCCGTTAATGCAAGATTCACTTTGTTCAGGTATTTGTCACAGTTTCCGATGTAGCTGTTATAAAGTTTTTGCATATTATCATTTGCATAATCGCGCTCTTTTTCGGCTGCTGCGATCCACTCTTCTAATTTTGCCTGACAGTCATCGGAAGAATATTCCTGCATTTTCTTCATGGCATTTAAATCTGTCACTTTCTGTTCTGCGTCAAGTGAACGCTGTACAGCATCGATCAGCTCATCCACATCTCTGCTGAGTCCGTGATCAAATACATTTGATGCCTCTGTATTGACAGTAAGTGTCTGGTTTGCAGCCACTACATAATCGATATCCTGATAGATCTGATTGCCATCTTTATCATATTTCTCATACTTTAACTTATTGTTCGTATCTGTAATATTCGTGCAGTTGTAATAATATTCCGGGCGAAGTTCACCATTTGTAAATCCGGTCTTTGTATAGGAAATATCAAGAGATGCTTTATTAGTGGAAAGTGTATCTGCTGCTGTTTTGCTGAATACCATTTCTCCGGTATTACGGATCAGCACTGCCTCACCATCTGCAATGTCATATGATTTTGGTGTTTTCGTGGATGCTTCTAACCATTTATCATAAGAATCGTATACCGTGACGTTCATATTTCCAGTCTGCTTCGCACCTGCCGCATCCGTATAATTATAATCAATGGTTACTGTACTTCCATTTGCAGAGGTTTTCGTGGTAGTTCCTGTTGCATCTGTCACATCCAGACTGTCAATGCTGTCATAACCAAGACGGATTCTATTATAAGCAGCCTGGGTTGGAGAAGCGATCTTTGTGCCATCTAACACATCTGCCTGATTTCCCGGAACTGTAACATCATTTCCATAATACCGGTGTTCCTGCAGATCAGCATACGACATCTTCTGGTCGATCTCGTATGAAGTCTTTTGTTCGTCTTCCGTAAATGTCAGCTTTTTATTTGTGCGGTATCCGGTAAATACCGTTCTGCCGGCATAATCCGCATTTCCTTCTGAATATAATTTATCACGCAGTTTTTCCAGCTGTGTCAGGATCGTTTTTCTGTTGTCTGTTGTAAGTGAATCCTGTGCGCCGTATTCACACTGGGTACGGATCGTCTTGATAACGTCCTGCATACTGGAGATTGCAGTCTCCGTTACATCCAGCCATGATTCTGCATCTGGAATGTTCTTCTCGTAGTACTGGTCGATCTCGCTTAAGGTACTGCGCAGACGGAGTGCACGGATCGCTGTTACCGGGTCATCAGAAGGACGCTGTATTTTTTTCTGGCTGGTCATCTGATTGTTCAGTGTGTCCACATTTCCTTTATTTCCATTGATATTAATGGATGTATTATGCAATATGATATTATTTGTAATACGCATTGCCATTTCCTCCTGTTATAAATCCGTTTATACTCCGGTTTCCTCGATCAGTTTGTCATATACTTCTGCCATAACTGAGATCATCTTGGATGATAAATTGTAGGCATTCTGGAACTTGATCAGATCAAGTGCTTCCTCATCCTCATCCACACCGGAAACAGACATTCTCTGTGTCTCAAGCGCCGCCTGTATATTTGTATAATTGTTGCTGAAGATCGTAGACTGCTGTGTATCAATGGAGATATCAGAAATCATACATTTCAGGAATCCTGATGCATTTCCTGCACGGAATAAAACCGTATCACTCTTTAATTTTGCCAGATCTTCAACCAGTTTATACTTATCTACACCATCTTCTGTATCGGTCTTATACTGTGCAGCAAGTTTAGATGAATCTTTTACACAAATGGAAGAAACGCAGATATTGGATGCTGTCAGTTTGTAATATGAGCTGGCACCACAGTCTGTTGTGTTTCCATTATTCTTATCGCTCTTTCCTAATGCATATTCCTCGCCGGTTACCTGATCTGCCCCGGTAAAGAATGAATAATAATCGGTTGCATTTCCGTCTAAATCCTGTCCTTTTAACATAATATCATTAAACAAAGAACAGAAAGAACGTAAAAACTGGTTCATCTGTGACATGTAATACGGAACACCCATGGTATCAACAGAGTTTCCGATGGATGCCTGCATTCCATCTACCTTATTGGACTGCTGCTGGCTTAATGCATCCTCAAGTTCGAAAGTATAGGATGTGATCTTGCCATTGGCGTCTGTCTCAAAAGTAAAGTTTGTATAATTGTAATCTTTTCCGTAAATGGTGAGTGTACCGCTCTCCGGCACTGTCATTGCCTCAATATCTGTGATGGAAGGACTGACTACTTTCACATGTTTGCTGTCGATCACTCTTGCCTCACCGGTAAAGTTCTCTCCGTTGTTGCCATCACGGATATCAAACAATGCCTTTAAGGTACCTGACATGGAACTTGCGCCAGCTTTGAAGCTGTTGCCGGTTTTCTCCCATTTAACATCATATAAACCGTCCATATCGGACTGGTTTACTTTATTTTCCCTTGCAACACATTTTAATGTTTCATAATCGTAGGTATCTACCAGTACCTGACCACCGATCTTAACTGTAAAGTAATTAGCTCCTGTCGGCAGTTCCGGATCGTTTGAGTTCTGTACCGGAAGTTCCTCTGCCTCTGTCGGAACAATCTTGGATAGCTCATCGATCAGTAAGGCTCTCTGGTCACGCAGTTCGTTCGCATAACCACCCTGAATTTCAATGACGTTGATCTGATGATTTAAACTTGCAATCTTTTCTGCGATGGAATTGATATTCTGAACCGTGGATTTGATCTCCTCGTTGGCATTATTCTGAATATCTCCCAGACCGGATGCAACGCTGTTAAAGAATGTTGCAAAGTTCTGGGCACTTCCGATAAACTGCTGACGTGTATTCACATCTCCGGCATTGTTCTTTAAGGTATCTAAGTCATTAAACATCGTGTTTAAGATTGTTGAAAAACCTTTGGAAGAATCATCATCAATAAAATAATTTTCAATCTGCTTCAGGTAATTGAGCTTCGTCTCATATAAACCGACAGATGACTGGTTGTACCAGTATTTATTGTCATAATACTGGTTACGGAGCTGTTTGACAGACTCGGTCGTAACACCGGTTCCCATACTGCCGTATTTTGCATAGGCACGGATGGATTCGGAAGCAACACGGTTTGCCTGCTGTTTGCTGTATCCTTTTGTCTGTACATTCGATATATTATTTGCACTCGTATTTAAGGCAACCTGATATGCACTTAATCCTGAAGATGCAATCGTTAATCCAAAAAATGTTGATGGCATGTTAACCTCCTATGCTGCTATCCAAGCTGTGTGATCAGATGCTCGATCATCTCATTAATAACATTAATAAAACGGCTGGATGCATTGTATGCGTTCTGGTATTTGATCATATAAGTCAATTCTTCATCCGAAGAAACTCCGATTACCTGCTGTCTCTGGTTATCAACTGACTGTACCGTCTGGGACAGGTTTGTTGCAGTAGAATTGTATACATTTCCGTAGGTAGCAACCTCTCCGATCATAGCTGCATAATAGTCCTTAAAGCTGTATGCCTTTGTGTCATTCGGATTGACTGTAAGGCTTTCTTTATCCCACACTGCTGCAAGTGTCGCCATCAGTGACTGGTCTACATCTCCATTCTGCCGTAAATGTGGAAGTAGTGTTTCATCTGTGATCAATGCGCTGTTCACACTTGTACTTCCCATCGTGTACTGCTTTGTTGTATCAGCCGGATCTTCTTCATTGTATAAATAATAGGTCTTTGTCTCACCAGAAGCCGGATCTGTATAGGAAACCTCCGTATAACGTTCTGTTCCAAGTCTTGTAAATAACTCCTGTGGCGGAAGTTTGCCATCTGATCCCACTGCGCATTTATCTGCATCTAAGATCTTCGTATTTGCTGTCACGGTATAGGTATTGCCGTCTGCATCGGTCATGGTAACAGATCCGTTTCCTGTCAAACCTGTGATGTAATTCGATGCTTCCGTATTCGGGCATAAGATATCGTTGATCGCCGTTGCAATTCCATGGAACAACTGATCCATCTGTGCTTCTGCACGGAGCATAACAGACATGCCTGTCGTATCATCATAAGTCTTGCCGTCCACTCCAAGAATATCCTTGTAATTGGCAACTTTATCTCCTCTCGCAAGCACAAGAGCTTTGATCTCTCCCATATCGTTTTTATTTTCCGTGGAAATATCACGGTTAAAATTAAACAGATAGGTATACTCACCCTTGTCCGGATCTGACAGATGGGACCAGTATGGTGTCACAAATCCTGTCGCTTTGTCCGTCTGTTTTTCTACTTTATAGTAGCCGTTCTCATTGACAAACTCGTTGCCTTCCACGCTGACGCGCACGACACCGTTTACCTCTTCTTTATAAGAAATATCAACAAGACTTGCCAATTCATCTAATGCCAGATCTCTTGCATCACGCAGTGTCATTGCAGTTTCAATATTTCCTGCCTCGATCTTCTGGATCTGCAGATTTAGTTCACTGATCGTCTTTCCAAGTTCATTGACCTGATCAATGTCATCGGAAATCTGTGAATTGATATTATACTGATAACTCTTCAGTCCAGAATAAACAGCACTTGATCTGCTGGTAAAAAGCTGTGCCTTCTGAATAACAAGATTCTGATATACGCTATCCTCCGGGTATTTATATAGCTCCTGAAATGAGCCCCAGAAATCGGTTAATGCATCCTGAAAAGCCTGTCCCTCTAATTCCTGATAATAGTTCTGCACCTCTGTCAGTGCCTCACTGGTCGATGCATAAAAAGACTGACGGCTTGATTCCGTACGATATAACCGATCTAAGAATACATCTCTTGAATGGACAACATCTCCGATCGTTACACCAAGACCGGATTGCTGATTGCTGATTGCTGCTGTTGTATTAAATGTGACATAGTCACGGTCTGCAAACAAAACGCTCTGACGCACATATCCTGTTGTGTCTAAGTTCGCCAGGTTGTTTGATGTTACGTTAAGTGCATTCTGACTGCTCTGTAAACCGGCTACGCCGATAAACATACTTCCAAAACCATTTGCCATGGTAGTTCCTCCCTGCTTTTACTATTGCTTCGCGTCGAATCCACTGCTGCCTAAGATATCGCCTGTATTATAGGCATTCTTATCATAGTTGGCAGTCTCAGGTGCCTGTCGCGTACTTCTCAGCAAGGTAAGGTCAAATTCCACCATCTCCAATGCCTGTTTTAAAAGTGCTTCATTCTGTCTGTTTAGCTGCTGCATCTTAGCACCGGCCTCAAGCAGCCTGTCACGCTGTCTGGTAAGTGCTTCCTGTTCTTTTGGCTGCTTGTTAAGATATCCGATCATCTTTGTGATCGTCATCTCTTCCGGGCTCTGACCTAAGACAGTCGCCATATCCGTCAGGACACGGTTTCTTTTATTGGAAAGATTAAGAAGCACGCTCGCAGCATCCTGCTCTCTCGTCGTAACATCCGTAAGATGTTCGATATTGCCCTGCACCACTGCGTCTGTTTTTTCAGTCGCAAGTGTGATCAGTTCCTGATACTGCTTCTCCTCTTTACCCAGCACATCCAAAAGCTCTTCCATTAAACTAGCCACAGATTCATCCTCACTTTTACTTTACTAAAGCATTGTACTTTTCTAATAACTTATTCGCGAAATCATTCATATCCACGTTATAATTACCAGAGTCCAACCTTTCCTTAAGCTGTGCGACTCTATCTTCCCTGATATCCGAAGCATCTGCCACTGCCTGCTTTGCGATCTGGTAATCACGTCCCATAGAAGAGATCTGCACTTCATCGCGTCCGGTGCTCATCTGCTTTGTGTTCTGCACTTTCTGCGTTTTCTCTCTATTGTAAAGTTGTGCCACCTGATTATAAGCTTCTACTCGCATAATGGCATCTCCTTTCTTCCTTGAAATTCGCTTTCTAGTTTTTATATCGGACGAATCATTTTTTTCATTAGCGCAAATATGAAAAAAGAAAATGACAGGTCACCACTTTTCGCAGTATCCTGTCATTTTTCTACTGGTATTCACGGATCAGGCAGTATTGTTTCAGTGGGAAGTTCTTCTCCACAATTCCATACACCTGAAATCCAAAGTTTTTATAAAAATCTACATTTTTTTCATTGTGTGTTTCCAACGATATCATCATGTGGTGTTCCTGCGCATATGCGATCGTTTCGTCTAACAGTTTCGCAGCGATCCCATGGTGCTGCATTTCCGGATCGACTGCAAGATAAATAATATGAAGTCTCTGTGTCTGGTGCAGCTGATCGGTCCAGCTTGAGTTCAGGTAATCCCCACCCTTGATAAAATTGTGGAACGTCGCAAGTGTCGGATCTTCCTTGATCAGGAAAGCGTCCGTATGGATCGTCGCCCATGACTCTGTCAGGAAAAAATGAAACATATTGATGTGCTCTGCTTCATCCGACACAACAAGAATACTGTTTAGTTCCTCACTGTCCGCAAAAATCTCGCAGGTTTCATAAAATTCATCCATATCGCATTGAAACAGTTCCGGCATCAGCCTTTTTCTTACTTCGGCATCCGGGATCAGTGTTTCATAAAGCGGATCGTGTGCAAAGCAGCGGTATAAAAGCTGTTCTAATTTTGGCAGGTCCTCGCGCTGTACCCGGTATAATTTGTCCGATTTCATATTTTTCTTATCCCCTTTTTATTGTATCAGAACATTTCCTTTACCGTCTGACTGATTTCTTTTAAGGTCTCGCAGAGACGTCTGGTCTGTTTTTTATAGCATTCCTTTAAGTAATGCAGTTCTTCCCGGTAATCTGTGTCTGCTTCTTTTTTCTTTTTCAGCAGGCATTTTACCACATGATAAAGATCTTCATGCTCTAACAGCCTGCCGTAACCCCATTTCAGACGATCTTTGGGCTGATTGAACACATAGTCCGTAAAATGGCGGTAAACATATTCATCAAACATAAATGCATACGCATTGTTATCCACCTGATATATTTTTTCCAGTGCTTTATCCACATCAGATTGTTCCAGAGCGTTTACAGAGTCCTGCAATAAGCCAATATTTTTCCACAATATCTCATGTGGGAAAAATACCTCTCCATACCAGTCAATGCGGACAAAATGATCCTGCTCCTGTTTGAATTTTACAAGCAGTTGTTTTTCTCTTTCCCTGTTTTCCGCAAAGAGCTGTTCTGCCTCTTGCATGTTACCTTCTGCAAGAAGTGCGTGGTAGCGGGTATTGATAGCGGCAGTCTCTTCGTAAGACTGTTTTGCTTTTTCCTGTGCCTCTTCTGTTACCTGAATTAATTTTTTTGTGATTGCAGCGATCTGTTCCTGTGTTTCTTCCACTTTCGCTGTGATTTCACTGTCTCCGGCAAGTATGCGCTCTAACACCGGTGTAAAATCAAGCGGCACAACTGCCGTTTCATCCAGTGCTAAGATCAGCAGTGCGAACAGCTCATGGTGCAGCCGGTAAACCGCTTCATCATAGAAATCATCATTGTCAAACTGGGAATGGTAATGCGTCTCCATGAAACTTCCGCCGGTAAAATCATTGACCATGGATGGGATTCCTGCGATTGCCATCGAAAAATCATCTGACCAGGTTTCGATCGGTGCCGTCACGCTTGTCATCTCAGGATAAGCCTTTGTCAGTTCCGGAAGTCCGTCTAAATATTCTTTTATATAATGTACATATTCATAACAGCAGCGGATTCTTGCACGCGTGCCGTGTGCCAGCGCCGGCAGCTCAAAATTCAGATCTGCGATCACTTTTCCGACCCATTCCGGATGTGCGGTAAAAATCTGCTCGTAAGCTCCGGTCGACCAGTCAAAGTTGGAATCAACAACGCCCCATTCCTCTGCCGCCATCGCACAGAACACGATCGTGTTGTTCGGCTTGAATCCGCTTTCAATCAGCGTTTTTGCAATGCCAAACATCATGGCGACTGCCGTATTATCATCTTGAAATCCACTGAAATAGGAGTCATAGTGTGCAGATAACAATACCATGCGCTCCGGGTGTTTTCCCGGAATACAGCCTGAAATGTTATAAGTCGTGCAGTCACGTTTTACCCTGCTGTCGGCCTTCAACCATACGGTTGCTTCTTTCTCTCCATCCAGCAGTTCCCGCAATAATGCAGCATCCTCCCTTGAGATGGAAAATGCCGGTGCATCCTCCGGTCCGGCGATATCCTGTGCGTTGAGTGCCTTCGCATCGACTTCTCCATAACCGCCACACTGCACAGCGATCACTGCCGCCGCACCTTTTAAATGTGCCTGATAAACCGGATAATTGATCCACCACTCATCTCTCTGGTTGATATCCACTAACACCAGTTTTCCGGTTACATCTTTCCCTTCATAATCCGCTTCTGTTCCCTTTCCAAGATACATCAGGGAAAATGCCTGCTCACCGTCCGTTACAAAATCTGTCTGATATGCCCCGAGCAATGCGGTATGCCTTTTTCCCTCTTTCGTTTCAAACGTAAGCTCCGCATTTTTAAACTCCCAGCCATCCACGGTAACCGCATTTTTACATACATCCGACAGTCCAAGTTTTTGCATCTCATCCTTTAACATTTCCCCTGTCAGGAATTCTGCCTTCGAACCCGCAGGACGGTAACCGAGTTTCTCGTTTGAGCGAAACTGCTCCATCCGTTTTGCAAGCTGGTACGAGTAATCCGTATCAATATTTTTTATGACCGCTTCCTGCATTGTCATGTGTGTCACACCTTCTTTTTTGCTGCTATTTTTGCTGTTTTTTGTGTTATCTATTTCTTTTTGTGTTCAAATTATTTCCTGTTTTTGATTATAGCACACTTTTTTGTTATGAACAGTCTTGTGGGGGGATTTTGAGCCGATATAATTATGTGGATGGGTTCGATTCGGATGGACATGGCTGTCGGTATTATTATCGGCGGTGCTTTTACAAGTATTGTGTCGTCACTGGTCGAGGATATTATCAACCCGTTTCTTGGAATTTTCGGTGGCATGAATTTTGACAAGCTGCACTGGAATATTGTTGGGGATGTCACATTGAATTACGGAAAGTTTCTGACTGCTGTGATGAATTTCCTGATCATGGCTTTTGTTGTATTTATACTGGTGAAAGCGTTAAATACCGCTGCTTCGAAATTAGCGGTCAAAGAAGATGCGCCGGAAGAGAAAAAGCCAGCTAAGATCTGCCCGATGTGTAAAAGTGAGATTGCGATCGATGCCTGCCGCTGCCCGCATTGCACCTCTATCTTAGATGCAAAGGCAGTGGAAGCATTTGAGAAAAATTTGTAATTTTCATTTGCCACAGCAGATGAAAATTCAGGCAAGTAATTATACGAAATGTGAATGATACATTACACTAGTTCAGGCTGTCTGTCTTTGTGTCATGAACGATACAAAGCAGGCATGTCTGTCCATCCATTTTCCGATCAGTCCGATCACTTTTCCCATAGTAAATGCGGCTAAAATGGTTCCGATCCCAAGGCCGTCAAGATGTCCTAAAAATGCAAAGGTCAGTCCGGCTGTCACGGCAAGGCAGGTAACATCAAATCCAACTTTGATCTTAGAATAGGTAACGGATGTGATATCCGACAATTCTCTCGGGAATAAATCCGTCGGTATGATCGGCAGTTTGCATCGGTTCGACAAAGCAATTCCAATACAGAGCAAAATATAACTGATCAGAAAATAGATTACACGATATCCCGGCGTCAGCGGCAAAACATTGATCCAGCTCTCATGCACATCCAATAATTCGCTGAATGCAAATCCCACTACAAAACTGAACAGATACTGCGGCACAAATTTTTTCCGCAGGATCATGAGACTTAGCACCAGAAGTCCCTGAAATATATAAGTCCAGGTTCCAAGCGATACGCGTGTGAAAACTTCGGAAAATGCATACGGCACGCTTGATATTGCCGAGATGCCTGCACCGGAATGCAGCATCAGTACAACACCAAGACTGTTGATGGCAACTGCGACCATGAGTGCAAGTTCCCCGCGGACCGTGCGGCGGGATTTTTCTTTCTGTATTTCTGTTTCTTTCATTTTAAATATTTCCTCCCGGGGATGTTTTTACAGAAGTCCTGCTTCTGCATTTATGGCCATCCCCAAATTTCAGAAACACTTTACACCTTTCTAATTCATTTAACAAATCAATAGTTTTTATAGTTCGATAGACAGTATCTATTAATCGTGATAAAATGAGCAAAACAGGAAGGAAAATCCTCTCCTCGCCATTGGGCTCGGATTTTGCTTCGCAAAACAAGGAGGATTGCCATGAACTTATTCCAGCTTCGTTATTTTGTAACTTTAGCAAAAATGCAGCACTACACAAAGGCTGCACATGAACTTTGTATCACACAGCCGAGTTTAAGCCATGCGATCTCGCAGTTGGAGGCAGAACTTGGCGTGGCACTTTTTGAAAAAAGCGGACGCAATACTACACTCACAAGTTTTGGGGAAGAGTTTTTAATCTGCGCAAACCGCACGCTTGCCACATTGGATTCCGGAGTTTCATCCCTGCAGCGGAGCGCACGCGGTGACGGATTGATCCGGCTTGGCATGCTGCGTTCCCTCGGTGTCAGTTTCATTCCGCAGCTTGCCGCGCGTTATCTGGCATCCCATCCTGAGCATGATGTGCGTTTTACATTTCATACCGGCTCGACCGGCGATCTTGTCAACGGTCTCTCGGCAAGGGATTATGATCTGATTTTCTGTTCCATGCCGCCGGAGACAGAATCGTTAGACACTGTGCCGATCACCCACGAGGATCTGGTACTTATCGTTCCAGACCATCACCCACTGGCAGCAAAACAGTCCGTTGCATTGACGGAAACGCTCATCTATCCACAGATTTATTTTTCCCACGGTTCCGGTATGCGTGCCGTTGTGGACCATCTGTTTTCACAGATCAATGCAGTACCGCAGATTGCCTATGAGACAGAGGAAGCCGAGGTGATTGCGGGACTCACTGCACAGGGTTTTGGCATTGCCGTCGTTCCTTATATGGATCTTTTATTAAAGCTGGATGTGAAGATTCTGCAGATCAGTGCGCCTGTATGGGAGCGTAATCTGTATATGATTCATGACCGGCAGGCGTTTATGCCGCCTGCCGTAAGAAATTTTTGTGAATTTGTTTTAAAAGAATGTAAGTATCCTATGATACCAGATTAATTCTGCCACAGGATCTGTTGTTTTGTGAGCATTGGATAATGCACCGGAACACTTCCGTCAAGATCTTCTCTGTGCATGTCCACCGCCGTGATCTGGCTGTTGGAATATGTGGTGTAGTAATAAATTCCACGGCTTGCATTACAGCAGGAGGTGTAGATCGTGATCTCATATTTTCCATCGGATACCTCGCAGCAGCCTCTCTGCTGGTCGACAGATCCTAAGATATGGAAAAACTGTGCCACACTCTCCTCCTCGGAATCGTCAGAAACTGCGTTCATTTTTGTAAACGCGACTCTCGCAAAACGGGAAGCTGATGAAAGATCACCCGGCAGTCCTAATGCTCCCATGCCACGACTGTACATATTCAGATCCAGTTTATCCGTAAAATGATTTTCCGGCTGTTTTGGTGACAGTCCCATGTAATTATTCAGCATAAACATCTGCTGCTCAAATGGCGGATTGTTTGTCAGGACACCAACCGGATTTTCATGGATATGCAGTCCGTCTTTCATGGATTCTACTGTAATCGATCCACTCTTATCTGAGATGATCCAGTGTAGCATGCCGGACGGCAGATTTTCACTGAACGGCGTATCCACAATATTTAAATCTGCAATCAGCTCCCGCACCTCATCTAACGTTGCGCACTGCGCAAGCACCGATGGAATAAATTCAAAGGATGCCACATTTTTTTTACCGCTTTCTTCCTTATGATAATATGCATTGCCGACAAAATTAAGTCCCGCCATGCCGACGCCTTTTTCGTTCACCGCATCATAATAAAGCGGATAATCTCCTGCCATGTGCGCCATGCCAATGATCGCATAATGTTTTTCCAGATTTTCCGTGTGACGGAAATGAAATGGATAATTCCGCGGTGTCACCGCGATTTCCTCGCCATAAGAAAATTCATAATCTAATGTTCTTCCAAAATAAAAGTCTTTCGTCAGGTAAGTTGCTGCTGTACACATAAAATTCTCCATTCTTATATTGTTTTCAAGCCGGGGCTTTCGTACGAAAAATCTAGCCAATCTCGTCCACGTTTGCCCCACGCAGTTTAATTCCGTCTGTCTGTTTTAAATCCTGCTGGTATGGATTCGACTCATTATAATATCTGATCTGTGTGTCCGTCACACCACCGGAAATATAAGAACGGCCACATTCCGGGCAGATCGATGTCTGGACTCTGACGGATGCAGATACCACTTCGCCGTTTTGCGTGGCAGCTTTGTGATACGCATTGGAAACATGCTGCCCCTCATGTGCCCTGACAGCAGAAGATGCCGCTTCCGGTGAAATATGCGCAGCATTTTTAAAGGAAACGTTCGCTTCGTTAGAGCCATCAACATATTTGCGGTTTTTACAGGTCTGGCACTCTGTGGTCTTAGATTTATCGACCGCGCCTTTTTGTCCCAGTTCATCTTTATTATTAACATTATTCCGCTGATTTAAATTATTATCATAGGAATCTGTGATATTCCATTTGTATCCATCCACGCCACCGATCATAACGCTCCTCCCCTCCATCCCCATAGGTCTTTTATACCCAAGATTCATCATACGGCAAATCTGCAATTCAATATGCCAATTTTTACAGTTGAGATAATATGATTAGGGTGTCAAAAGGTGGTTCATAACTTAGCGATTGTCAAATTGCACAAAGCCGAGACTGTTTTTGTGACTTTGGGAGAAAATTAGAAAATCTTAGTATGCCTGTCTATTTACAGTAATGTTCTGCCACGGACGGCAGAACAAGGCTTCACGAGCCATGGAAGGCTCGTTGAATGCCGTTTACGTCACTCTGTGAAAAACTGATTCAGGCATACTTAGTTTTTCTTATTTTCGGACAACGGAACAAAACAAGTTCGGTTTTGTGCAATTTGACAGACCCAAAATTGAAAACCACCTTTTGACACCCGAATCATAATATGCGACAAATACGAAATTCATCCTACTAATTTTCATAACTGCAGGTTTCAAAATTGCTCGTTCACCTTTATTATACGCCCGATCTTACCGTCTTTCAATCCGTCTTCTGATTCTCATCCATAAAACAGCCGACAAAATGTTGCTGGTCACACACTCCGCTCAAAATGCCGTCTTTGCAGGTAACATATTGGATGGAAATGGAAAAATATTTACTTTTCTTTAAAAAATACCACAGGTAATAGATGCTTGCCAAAATATTTCCGATTGTCGTCGCAACTGCGGCTCCCGCAGCTCCCATTCCCATACCGCTGATCAACACCGGATCTGACACGATATTGGCGACGGTGCCGATCATTGCCTCCTTACTTGCACCCTCCGCGCGCACAACAAAGCTTGCCGCTGCCGACCAGATGATAAACGGCGCCCCGTATGCAATGTGAAAAGTGTATCCTTTTGCATAGAGAAACGTCTGCTCGTTTGCCCTGAACATATTTAAAACCGGCATCATAAATACCATTAAAATGACTGCAAGTGCCACACCGACGATCAGTGACGCATATGTCGCAAACGCGGATGCCTGTTTCATTCTTTTTTCATTTTTCCCGCCCATCGCCATGGAGGCAGGCGCACTGCCGTCCATTCCAAACATGTTAGCAAATGCCATAAACAATATGAAGATTGGATTTGTCAGGCTGACTGCCGCCACCTGCAGCGGATCGCCGGTCTGTCCGACGAAAAAAGTATCCGCCATGTTGTATACAACTGTTACCAGACTGCTGATCACACTCGGGATCGCCATCTTTGCAACCGCCTTCGGGACGGGAAGGCTGCTCATCAGTTCATTTTTTCTCCTTTCTTTCGGTGGTTTTTCATGAAAAAACGCTTTCACACTAATTACCATTTCTACACCGATATTATCCTCAATATATAATGGGCGAAAGTTCCTTTGTTCAAGTCCCTTTCGCCCATTTCTTCTTTCTTTTTAACATTTTCACAGTCTTTTCGGGCGAAACCATCTTCTGTTCTCCTGTTTTCGCCCTGATTTTTTCATTTTCGCGGGCTATTGGCTTCATCCTTATAACGCTTTCGCCCATTCTCTTCTAAATCTCCATTAGACTTCGGTAAAAATGGATGAATCTCTTTCATTTTCCGTTCACTTCGCCAATTTTTTCTTTCTTATACACCCTGCACGATTTCATTTAAGAAATACGCGTGCACCCTTGCATCTTCACTCACTTCCGGATGAAAACTGAGCGCAAGCTGGTTTTTGTAGCGGACTGCTACCGTATTGCCATCCACTATCGCCAATGTCTCCACCTGCGGATTTAAAATTTCATCAATATATGGTGCACGGATAAAATTCATCCGGTAGGTTCCAACGTGTGTGATCTCAGCATCCGTGACAAAGCTTCCGAGCTGTCTGCCATAGGCGTTGCGCTTCACGCTTACCGGCAGGGTTTTTAAATACGCTCTGTCATCGTTGGAAACACGCTCTGCTAAAAGGATCAGCCCTGCACAGGTCGCAAGCACCGGTGTACCCGCTTCGATCAGTTCTTTTAACTGGTCAAACATGCCAAGATCTCTAAGCAGTTTTCCCTGTACCGTGCTTTCACCTCCGGGAAGCACGATCCCCTGCAGTCCGCCATTCTGCACAGACTCTTCCAAATCCTTTTTCTGACGGATCAGGAATGTATCCGCGCCAAGCCCGTCAAGCATCGCCCGATGCTCCGCAAATGCGCCCTGCACCGCAAGGATTCCGATTGATACTTTTTCTGACATGATATTCTCCATTCTTGCGCTGTTTTTTGCGCATCTCAAGTTTGTGCGTAAGCACAAATCCTGCGTGTGAAAAATCTTATTTTTCACACTAATCTCCATTTCTGAGCAATTTATTTTCCACGCTCTGCCATAAGCAGCTGTATCTCGTCCTCGTTGATGCCGACCATCGCTTCTCCTAAATCTTCAGATAACTCTGCAATCAGTTTTGCATCATTGTAATTGGTCACTGCCTGTACGATTGCTGCTGCACGTTTTGCCGGATTGCCGGATTTGAAGATACCGGAACCTACAAATACGCCCTCAGCGCCAAGCTGCATCATCAGTGCCGCATCTGCCGGAGTTGCCACACCGCCTGCTGCAAAGTTTACAACCGGAAGTTTTTTGTGGTCATGCACATATTTTACAAGATCATATGGAACCTGAAGCTGTTTTGCTGCCTCGAAAAGTTCATCTTCACGTTTTGCCGCAACTGCCGCGATCTCGGAGTTGATCAGTCTCATATGATGTACCGCCTGAACCACATCACCGGTTCCCGGTTCCCCTTTGGTACGGATCATCGCTGCACCCTCAGCGATTCTTCTGAGTGCCTCTCCTAAATTTTTTGCTCCGCAGACAAACGGCACCTGAAATTTTGTCTTGTCAATGTGGTAAACATCATCTGCCGGAGAAAGCACTTCACTCTCGTCAATGTAATCGATCTCTAATGCCTGTAAGATCTGTGCCTCCGCAAAATGACCGATTCGGCATTTTGCCATAACCGGAATGGAAACCGCACCCTGAATCTCCTTGATCAGCTTCGGATCACTCATTCTTGCCACACCGCCTGCCGCTCTGATATCCGCCGGGATCCGCTCTAATGCCATAACCGCACATGCTCCTGCTGCCTCTGCGGTTTTTGCCTGCTCGGCATTTGTGACATCCATGATGACACCACCCTTTAACATCTGTGCCAGTTCACGGTTTAATTCATACTGCTCTTTTGTATTATTTATATTACTCATAACTAACTTCTCCTTTTTCAGACAACCAGTTTGATTTTCTGCGCAGTTTTTCAAACAGTTACTCTGTATCAATTTCTTTCCGGATCCTGATGTTATGAAGTATAAGAAAAAACTGGACGCATGAAAACATCCAGTTTTTTCTTTTTCAGCCATGCCAGTTTGTAATTAACATGATCTGAGCATTCATTTTTTATTTCAATCCATGATACCATATCAGCACCAATAAATCTTCTATGCCCGGACTGCCCAGCGCATCTTCGTAGACCGCGCTCTTCCATTCTGTGCACATTCCTGTGCACTCGGTCTTACAACATCTTTTGAATAATCTGCATAAATTCCTGCCCGATAGCCTTCTTTTAATGCTTTTTTGACCAGTTTATCCTCCCCAGAATGAAACGTGAGGATCGCCACACGTCCACCTGGTTTTAAGGCGTCTGGCAGTTTTTCCATGAATTCATATAAGACCTCAAACTCACGGTTCACATCGATGCGGAGTGCCTGAAATGTACGCTGACAGGTCTTTTTGATCGTGTCTTTTTTTTCTTTTTCCGGCAGAAAATCCAGTGTTTTTTCAATCACTTCGCGCAATTTTGTCGTCGTGTCGATCCGGTTGCCTTTTCGTATCTCGTCGGTGATCGCCTTCGCAAGCTCCTCACAGTAAGGTTCATCGGAATTTTCATAGAGCATTCCGGCAAGTTCCTCCCTTGTGATGGTATCAAGACGTTCTGCCGCGCTGATTCCTGCTTTCTGATTTAAGCGCAGGTCAAGTGGGCCATCCACCTTAAATGAAAATCCACGCTTTGGATTGTCGATCTGCATGGAAGATACACCCAGATCCGCTAAAATGAAATCAAAACCGCCGACTTCTTTTGCGATCTCATCGATCATACAGAAATTCTGCAGCCGGATCGTCAGGATATCCTCTCCGTACCCGAGTTCTTCCAGTCTCTTTTTCGTCTTGGCGGACTCCTCCGGGTCAACATCGGTTGCATAGATATGCCCCTGTCCGTTCAGACAGGCAAGCATTGCTTTTGTATGCCCTCCATATCCTAACGTAGCATCAAAACCGGTCTCGCCCGGCTGGATCTTTAAGGTATCAAGGATTTCCTGCACCATAATGGAAATATGCATTCCTGCCGGCGTATTTCCCTTTTTGATGACATGTTCGATCGTATCCTGATATTTTTCCGGCTGAAGTTCTTTATATTTCTCTTCAAACTTCTTGGGGTATTTTCCCTTGTAACGTACACGCCTCTTGTGCGGTGTCTGCTGTTCCTGTTCCATATGTCTGTCCTTTCTGTTTCCAAATCATGGTTTCAAAAAAATATTTCTTATGATGATCTCAAAACCATCCTTTTCCATCAGCAACTAATGTCTTTCATTATAATTGCTGGATTGGAACAATTCAATGCCTGATTGCTTTGCGCATTATAAAAAATCCCACAACACAAAAAATGCCCTCTTCTGAGAGACATTTACCCGCCTGCTTAGAAAAGAGCATTTTTACTTCATCTGAAATTGTATTCACTGACAAACTGCATGTAATCTCAAATTACATGTAATCTCAAATTACATGTAATCCCAAATTATATGTAAGCCTAAATTACATGTAATCCTAAATTACATAGAATCCCAAGTTTACACCATCATCCGTATCTACTAGATATTCAGCAGATCACTAAATACTTTCAGTGCACCGTCTGTCTCATGTGCAAGAACACGTTTTGCAAGGACTTTACCAAGCTGAACACCTTCCTGGTCGAAGCTGTTTACATTCCATAAGAATCCCTGGAACATGATCTTGTTCTCGAAGTGTGCTAATAACGCACCAAGAGAACCAGGATTTACCTGATCACCGATAATGATGCTGGATGGACGGCCGCCCTCGAAGTTCTTGTTGCGGTTCTCATCGGATTTACCACATGCAAATGCAACGATCTGTGCTGCAACGTTTGCACACAGTTTCTGCTGGCTTGTGCTGTCCTGGATCACAACATCAGTTCCGATCTGGTTATTTTTAAATCCAACAAACTGTAACGGAACAATATCTGTTCCCTGATGTAATAACTGATAGAAAGAATGCTGTCCGTTGGTTCCCGGCTCACCAAAGATTACCGGACCTGTCGGATAGTTTACAGGTTCACCGAAACGGTTTACAGATTTACCGTTTGACTCCATGTCAAGCTGCTGTAAATGTGCCGGGAAACGGTTTAATGCCTGGGAATATGGCAATACTGCGGTGCAAGGATAACCTAATACGTTACGCTCATATACACCGATCAAAGCATCGAGCATCTCCGGGTTCTTTAATACGTCTTCATTTGCAGAAAGTTTATCCTCAGCGGCTGCACCCTCTAAGAACTGTGCAAATACTTCCGGTCCGAATGCAAGTGATAAAACAGCACCGCCGACTGCAGATGTGGAAGAGAAACGTCCGCCGATATAATCATCCATAAAGAAAGCTGCCAGATAATCATCGCTCTTTGCCAGTGGAGATGTCTCACTGGTAACTGCGATCATGTGTTTCGAAGCATCAAGTCCTGCTTTCTTTAATGCGTCTTTTACAAAAGATTCATTTGTCAGTGTTTCAAGTGTGGTACCTGATTTAGAAACCAGTACGAAGATAGAATGAGCCACATCGATGGAATTTAAAACTGCTGCTGCATCATCCGGATCAACATTGCTGATGAATTTTGCTTCCATTTTAAAAGTATTATTTTTCTTTGCCCAGTTTTCTAATGCAAGATACATTGCGCGAGGACCGAGGTCACTGCCACCGATACCGATCTGAACAACTGTTGTAAACTTCTCACCTGCTGCATTGGTGATCTCACCTGCATGTACTTTGTTTGCAAAATCAGCGATTCTGTTCTGCTGCTCTACATAAAAAGCACGTTTGTCCACGCCATCAGCGTTTACAGCATCACCGAGCTGTCCACGTGTCATATGATGAAGTACCAGACGTTTTTCACCGGTATTTACAACTTCTCCATTGTAGAGAGCCTTAAACTTCTCTGCAAGCTGTGCCTCTTTTGCAAGTTTTACGAGTGCATCAAGCACGTCATCATCAACAGCTTTTGCTGCATAATTGTAAGAAAAGCCCTCCGCCATAGGAATGCTGTAATTTTTTACACGCTCTGCACCGTTCTCGCCTGACATTACTTCTGCAAGGTTTACACGGGAAGCCTTTGAAAGTTCCTTATAAGAATCAAGGGTATCTAAGTTGTTCCAGGTAATCATAATGTCCTCCTTGTTTTTCAGAGAAAATGTGCTTTCCATAAAAACACGCATTTTCATCTGTAAATAAATTTTTAATCACTTAAAATTTTTTTAGCTTAAGTGATTATACTATTAAATATCTGCAAGTTCAAGACTCTGCCCGAATATCACGAAAAATTACTAAAAAAATGTAAAAATCATGCACTTTTTACCATATTTATATTCTTTATATTGACATTATTCTACCTTTTTGAATGATATTTCTGATGTTTAATTTCTGATCCAGCAACAGCACATTTCCATAATTGCCAACTGCGATCTTACCATAATCTTCCTCCACGCCAATGGCTCCTGCCGGATTTTCCGTTGCCGCTAACACTGCCACTTCAAGTGGGATTCCCATGTTCTGCACACAGTTTTTCATGCAGTCAAACAGATTTGTGACACTGCCCGCAATGACACCCGGATCTTTTGTCAGGACTGCTTTTTTCCCTTTTACGGTCACATCCTGTCCACCAAGCTGGTAATCTCCGTCTAAAAGTCCTGTTGCTTCCATGCTGTCAGAAATCAGTATCACTTTATCTGCCCCGAAGATGCGGAATGTGGTTCTCACCATCGCCGGATGGATATGGATGCCGTCTGCGATCAGCTCCACCTCTGCCCCCGCCTCAAGTGCCGCTATGACTGGTCCCGGTTCCCTGTGATTGATTCCAGGCATGGCATTATAGAGGTGTGTCATGTGGCTTGCACCTTTTTTTAATGCCTTACACGCTGTATCATAATCACAACAGGTATGTGCAATGGAGATTTTTACTTTATCATGGCACTGCTCAATAAATTCCATGGCGCCCTCTCCCTCCGGTGCGATGTCTACCAGCCTGATCAGTCCGCCGCTTCTTTCCTGCAGACGCAGAAACATTTCTTTATCCGCCGGCATGATGTATTCCGGATTCTGTGCACCGGCTTTTTTTATATTGATAAATGGTCCTTCCATATTGATGCCGACTAAATCTGCTCCCGTATCTTCCTGATAGTCCGCTGCCTTATCCATGATATGTCCTAAAATTTCTTCATTATAAGACATGGTTGCCGGACAGATTGCAAGAACACCGTTTTTTGCTTCATACTCCGCTATTTTTAACAATTCCTCTTTCGATGCCTGACAAAAATCATAACCTACCGCTCCATGGAAATGGATATCCACAAGTCCCGGTATTGCATACATTTCCGCTCCATCAACCACATCCTCCTCTGTGGCTTCCAGTGCACCATGCTCTGCAATCTCTGCAATGCGCTCGTCTTTAATTCTGATATCCTTCTTTTCAAACCTGTGGTCTGATGTATAAACCATTGCATTTTTTATGATCATAATTAATCTCCATTCCTGCGCTGCTTTTAAGCGCATCACAAGTTAAATCTTGCATGTGAAAAATGTATTTTTCACACTAATCTCCATTTCTACGCTTCTTTTAGATCTCAGTAAGCGCTTCTTCATCTGCGATCAGTGTGAAATCCGGATGCATCTGCAGAATGGATGCCGGGACTTCCGGTGTGACCGGTCCGGTAAATGCTTTTTTGATGATATCCGCCTTATTTTTTCCATTTGCGATCATGATGACTTTCTTTGCCTGTACGATTGGCAGGATGCCCATGGTATAAGCCTGACGCGGAACTTCATCCTTACTCTCAAAAAATCTCTTGTTTGCCTCGATCGTGCTCTCCGTCAGTTCCACACAGTGTGTATTTTTTTCAAAATGATCCGCCGGTTCGTTAAAACCGATATGTCCGTCCAGGCCAATTCCAAGAAGCTGCATATCAATACCACCGGCAACTTCGATGATCTTGTCATATTCCCTGCAGACTTCCTCACTGTTAAGATTTTCTCCGTTTGGAATGAAAATGTGGTCTTCCCTTACATTTACATGTTTAAACAGATTTTCCTGCATAAAACTCCAGTAGCTCTGTTCGTGGTTTCTTTTGATTCCTCTGTATTCATCCAGATTGATCGTCGTAACCCCGGAAAAATCAACCTCACCGTTGTTATATGCTTCCACGATCTTTTTATATGCCCCCACAGGTGAACCACCGGTAGCAAGTCCTAAAACCGCATCCGGTTTTAAATTTACCTGTCCTAAAATCAAATTTGCTGTCTTTACAGAAACCTCATCATAGTTTTTCACTTTAATAATTCTCATGTTATTTTCCTCCCTCTCCCTACTGGTATGAATCATATGACATCATAAAACGTTCTTTTACCGGCTTTGTATCAACCCCACATAACAGGCAGCACATGATACATGCGCCATATACCGGCGGATAGTCCGGAACGTCTAATTCAATATCCGGATGCAGCATCTCTTTTAGCATTTCCCGGAATGCCGGTTTCTGTTTTAAAATTCCGCCGGATGCAACCACATATTTTCCGATATCATAATGATCCACGGCAAAATTGATAAGTTCCGCTAAACATGCTGCATTGTTCTTTAAAATCTGCTCGGCGATTTTATCCCCATTTTCATATGCCAGAAATACGCACGGCGTAAACGAAGCAATATAGGACTGGTTTTTACTGTAGATGTCCTGGATGCTCTCCCATACCGTATTCCCTAATTTTTCCTCAACAAGATCCGTCAGTATCGTATGTTCTCCGATCCCGTCCCTTGCATCCTGCGCTGCACAGATCGCATCCCGTCCGATGTGGTAGCCGCTGCCGCCTTTATCAAGCAGATAGCCGCGCCCGCCAAAATGCTTTAAATTTCCATTCTGGTTTGCGTAAATGATCATTCCGGTTCCGCTGATTGCAGCCACACACCGGTCAAGATTTTTTCCACAGGCAATGACGTTATAGATGTCATTTTCGCACTGGATTTTTACTTTCGGATATTTTTCTTTTAACATCTTTTTGATCTTTGATGTATTGTTTCCGGAATCTAATCCTGCAGCACCCACAAAGATTCCGCTGATCTTCCCTTTGATCTTCATGAGCGTATCAATGCCAAGCTGCAGGATGTTCATTGCCTCCTCCATTCCTACCGTATTCGGATTGCAGCCGTCTAATACGATCCGGTTTAAGATCCGTCCACTCTCAGAAAATAAGACAAACTCGGTTTTTGTTCCTCCCCCGTCAATTCCGATCATCATCTTTTCGCCTTCACTGCTCTCTCCGATCAGTGTATCAATGGATACATCTAAAATCTCTGAAATTACACAGAGATTCTCGATACTCGGACAGGACTGCCCGCACTCCCACTTCGATACTGCCTGCGGGCTGATCCCTAACTTTTCTGCAAATTCATACTGGTTCATTCCCCTTTTGTTCCGGTATGTTTTAATGTTCTCCGCCATTGTCATGATATCAAACATTTCGCATCCCCCATTTCGTTTTTTCTAATTTCATTATAAAACTAATAGTTGTTATTTCAAGCATGTACTAGTTGTTATTTCTATTTGTACATCAACCATTAGTTGATACATAAATAGAAAAACAGAGCGGACATCGTACAAGTACAATACCGCTCTGTAAAAGTTATACTTTTTAGTCCATATAAGCACCCTTCATCGCACTGGTCGCGTGCTGTGCATACAGTTTTAACAGACCACGTTTATATTTGCTGGTAAATCCTTTCCAGTTCTTTTTCCGCTCCTCTAAAATCTGTGCTATTTCTTTCTCCGTCTTTTCCTCACCTTTCACACCTACGATCGCAAGACGGCGGTTTGCAACATCAAGTTCAATGAGATCTCCCTCTTCCACAAATGCGATCGGGCCGCCGGCTGCTGCCTCCGGAGATACATGTCCTACGACCGGTCCTCTGGATGCGCCGGAAAAACGTCCATCTGTGATCAGGGCAACACTTGCTGCAAGTTTCGGATCAGAGCAGATCGCCTCACCGGTATAAAACATCTCCGGCATACCGCTGCCTCTCGGTCCCTCGTAACGGATAAATACAGCATCCCCCGGAACTACTTTACCCTTTAAGATCGCATCGATCGCTTCTTCCTCACTGTCATAAGGTTTTGCATTTAATCTTGCATGGAACATTTCTTTCGGACAGGCAGTGTGTTTGATGACTGCTCCCTCCGGTGCAAGGTTGCCACGCAGAATCGCAATACTTCCATCCGTACCGATCGCATGGTCAAAGTCTGCGATGATATCGGTACGTTTAATTTCTTTTCCGATCAGTGCTGATTTTTCTTTTAAAATTGCATCACAGTGTTCGTAAAAACCGTTTTTCTTTAACTCTTCTAAGTTTTCGCCAAGTGTCTTTCCGGTCACTGTCATCACATCAAGATGCAGCATGCTCTTGATCTCTTCCATAACTCTTGGCACACCGCCTGCATAGTAAAAATACTGTGCCGGCCAGTCTCCTGCCGGGCGGATGTTCAACAGATAATGCGCACCGCGGTGCATTCTGTCAAATGTATCTGCATCAATCTCAAAACCAAATTCGTGAGCGATTGCCGGAATGTGCATAACCGCATTGGTAGAACCTGAAATCGCTGCATGTACCATGATCGCATTCTCAAGGCTTTCCATCGTAACGATATCTTTTGTAGCAATGCCCATCTCGACTAATTTCATCAACTGTTTTCCCGCATCATAAGCAGCCTGCTTTAACTCCGGTGCAGTCGCCGGCATCAGCGCTGTTCCCGGAAGCATCAGTCCGAGTGCCTCCGCCATAACCTGCATCGTTGAAGCAGTTCCCATAAAGGAACATGCACCACAGCTCGGACATGCATTGTGCTTGTAATAACGAAGCTGTTCTTCCGGAATCTCACCACGCTCATACTGTGCGCTGAATTTTCCGATCTGCTCTAAAGTTAAAAGCTCATTGATCTTGCAGCCCGGATCATTTTCTACATATTCCGGTTTTACAACGGTTGCTTCCATAACTCCGCCGGTCACAACGATCGCACTCATTTCTTTTAAACGACCGATACTCATAAGCATCGCCGGCATTGCTTTATCACAGCTTGCGATAAACACTCCGCCGTCAAAAGTTGTTGCGTTCGCCTGTGCTTCCACAAGGTTGGTAATCGCATCTCGGTGTGCTAAGGAATAATTGATTCCATCATGTCCCTGTGACATGCCATCACACATATCTGTCGCATAATAACGCGCTGCTTTTCCGCCGTTTTCATCAACACCTTTTACTGCTTCTTCCACAAAAATATTTAAATGACTTGAACCCGGATGGCTGTTTCCATAAGTGCTCTCTATGATGATCTGCGGTTTGGAAAGCTCCTCCGCTTTCCATCCCATACCCATGCGGAGCGGATCCATCTCCGGTGCAAGTTCTCTTACTTTCTGACTTCTTAATTCCATATTAATCTCCATTCCTGCGCTGCCGTCCATCGCATCTCAGGTTTGTGCATAAGCACAAATTCTACATGTGAAAAATGTATTTTTCACACTAACCCTATTTCCTGCGCTGCATTCGCGCATCTTAAGTTTATTTTTCACATTTCTTCTATACAAAGAAAGAAATAATAAGTGCTACGATAAATCCGGTTCCACCAACTAATGTCTCCATGATTGTCCATGTTTTTAAAGTAGTTTTCTCATCAAGTCCGATCAATGATCTTACCAGCCAGAATCCGGAATCATTAAAGTGTGAGCAGACTGTCGCACCACCGGCAACAGCTGCAACCACACATGCAAGATACATCGGTGATAAAGATGCAATCTCTGGCATTGCTGCTACGATTCCTGCTGCCATGGTCATTGCCACGGTTGCAGAACCTACACAGATTCTGACAAGTGCTGCAACTAAAAATGCTACAACAACGATCGGCAGATTTACGGATGCGACTGCATTACCAATGATCTCACCTAAACCGGAATACTGTAAAATGTAACGAAGCACACCGCCGCATGCTGTCACAAGAAGGATCAGTCCTGTCGGCTCTAATGATTTTGTGAGGATCTTCTCTAATTCTGCCATAGAATAACCATGTCTGGTTCCAAGGATAAACATTGCTGCTAATGTTGCAATCAGGAGTGCTGCAAACGGCTGTCCTAAAAAGTTAAACAGCGGCTGTACACCTGCTAATGCCGGTACCACTCCTGCAACGGATTTTAATATGATAAGTACCAGAGGAATCATGATAATGGTAACAACGGATGCAAAACTCGGAAGTTTGGATTCATCGATATCTTCCTGATTTGCGATCTGCTCCGGAACCGGAACATAAAATTTCTTCCCACAGATTGCTCCCCAGACCGGACCTGCAACGATCATCGCAAAAAATCCACAGCATACACCGACTAAAATAACCCAGCCAAGTTCCACGTTTAACATGGTAGCAACTAAAACCGGTCCCGGTGTCGGCGGAATGAATGCATGTCCCACGGCAAGTCCTGCTAAAAGCGGGATTGCATAAAACAGGGATGATTTCTTTGTTCTTTTCGCAAGAGAAAATGCAAGCGGAATTAAAATGATAAGTCCTGCATCAAAAAATACCGGGATGGAAATAACAAGACCAGTGATTCCAAGCGCCCATGCAGCCTTCTCATCTCCAAATTTCTTTACCATTGTAACTGCCAGCGTCTGTGCTCCACCCGATGCTTCCAATATCGCACCAAACATGGAACCTAGTCCTACCAAAAGAGCGATTCCTTTTAGCGTGTTTCCTATACCATCATCGACCGCTGTTACGATCTCTTCAAATGGCATTCCTGCGATCAGTCCGATTGCAATCGCACCGATTAAAATGGAAAGCATGGCATGAACCTTAAATTTGATAATCAGAACTAACAACAATGCCAGTCCGATAATTGCTGCGATAACCAGTCTTGTGGTATCTAATTCTGCGACGTTACCCATGATATACCTCCTTATCAACTTTCGTATGACGTCTGATGTTTTGTTGTGTTTATTCTATTTTACAGGGCATTTTTTGTCAATACATCTGATGTCTAGTTCTTTAAAACCTCTTTTTTAGACAAAAAAACAAGGCTTTTCTCTTAAAAACAGCCTTGTTTTTTGTGTATTTTTCCGATATTGCCTTATATTATCAGCACCTGGCGGATGATCATAGGACGTCTTTGCATCTAATTCTCTTTTTTCAACGCCTCTTCCTGTTTTTTCAAAATCATCTGACGATTATAATTAAGGTGCATGATCATAGCATACTTTGCCCCTGCACTGTCCCCTCTTAAAATTGCATCCGTGATCGCACGGTGCGTATCGATCGTCTCCTCTTTTAACTGGCGGTGTGTCAGATTCACGAATGTAATGACTGCAGACTGGATGATCGGCACAAGTTTTTCGATCACTTTATTTTTGCTGCAGCGCGCAATGCAGGTATGAAATTCCACATCCTTCTGAAGGTGGTTCTCTCCTGCAAGATAAAGTGTTTCCACCTCATCACACAGACGTTTTAACTCTGCTTTTTCCTTGTCCGTGGCATTTTCGCTTGCTAACATTGCAATCTCCGGCTCTAACATCAGACGCACATTGCAAAGGTCAAGCGCCAGTTCAAATTTATCCGTAAACTTTGAAAGTCCAAGCGGATCATCCTCTAATCGGTTTGTCCCGATCACATAGGTTCCGGACCCCCGGCGGACTTCAAGCACTCCTTTGGAAACCAGGCTTTTTACAGTTTCACGTACCGTACTCCGCCCAACACCAAACAGTTCTGCCAGCTCAAATTCATTTGGCAGCTTCTCACCTATTTTTACCGGCGTATGTAAAATATAGTCCATCAATTCTTCTTCTACATGCGGTGCTAACAATTCCCGGCTCTTTTTCTCCATATTGTTTCATTTTCTCCTTTGTGCTGGATGATTTCTAAAGACATCATACCACTTTTTTCCGGATGTTTGGAAACTTTTATCTCGCCTTCGCAAAATATTCGTTTAATATCTCTTTGATATAGTGATAACGTCTCGCATAGGAATTTTCCACGCGGATGATCTGCATATGGTGTGCTTTGCAGATTTCATTTTTCTGTCTGTCCCTCTCCCGCACCACCTCATCCTCAAAATGCTCCTTGCCGTCAAGTTCGATCGCAAAAACAGGCATCTCCTGTTTTCCTCTTTTTTCGTAGACAACAAAATCAAATCTTCCCATATAAAACAGGTTATCGTAAGTGACATTTTCCTTAAACACCTGTGATATGGCGACCTCTTTGTGAATCGTGTATCTGTTTCTGGTGAGCCAGATATTTTCCAGCGCATGTGTCAGATTCTTTAAAAATGCAGTTTCTGTCTCTGTGGAAAACGGCTGTATTCCAAGTGCCCTCGAACTGACATGTTTTTCCGTGATCTTTGATTCACCGTTCGTTTTCACATATTGCACCAGCTCGTATAGGTCATCATCCTCATTTCCCTGATGAAGACGTTCTAATTCCTTTTCGTCTGCTAAAAGGATCAGCTTGTCTTTCGCCCGCGAAGTTGCGACATTGATCAGCTCTTTATTATTTTTAAGCCAGTCATAAGTGCCTTTCCCGGTCCGGTCACTGAGTGCTGTAGAAAACAGCACTACGTCCTTCTCATCTCCCTGAAACGCATGTACCGTCCCACACACAACATGTTCAAATCCATTTTCTCTGATCCCCTGCTCAATCAACATCCTCTGATTTACAAACGGTGTAATGACAGCAATGCTTTTATCCTGATTTTCCGCTGCATAATGCATAATCTCTTCCACTTCTGCGGGTGAGGTATTTTTGATGTCACTTTGACCTCCAGCCACATTTACATAGACAAGCGGCTGTTTTTCCCTGCTGTCAGAATGCACCTGCAGCTTTGAGTTATAATATTTTTTATTGTTAAAGTCGATAATTTTTTCATTACAACGGTAATGATTGCGCAGCAAAATCTCATCACTGACCGCATCACAGGCAAGATAAGTCTTATAAATAGAATTTTCGCGGTAATCATATTCATCTGCGACATGGTATTTTCTGCGCAGCCTGCGGTTAGTAAGCTCATCTAATAAGATCACAGGCTTTAACTGCTGCGGATCTCCCACCAGCATCAGTTTTTCGCCACGGATAATGGGCACTAACGAAATTGCTACATTGCACTGGCTTGCCTCATCCATGATCGTCATGTCAAACAGTGGTTCCGGTTCCCCTAATTTATGGGCGGAAATGCAGGTCGTTATCATGATCGGAAATACCTTCTGCAATTTTTTCACGTTCTCTGATTTCTGCAGATACTTGTTAAATGCCACCGCCTGCTCATTCGGATCGTCATCATCATCCAGAATTTCCCGCAGATCCCCAAATCTGTTACTTTCCAGCTCCTTAATGTATTTTGCTGACATATAAAATAGATACTGATAAAACTCTTCCTCATTACGGTCTAGGAGCACCATCGCATCCTGCTCGGATATCTCACCGATCTTTTTGATTTTTTCATCCAGATTCCGAAGCTGGCGTCCCTGAAGATCTGCATGAAAATGAAAGAGTGTTGCGACATTTTTCATCCGCTCCTGATATTCCATTACCTGTGTCAGCGTCTCTTTACGTTCTGTCAGATCTAAGATTTCCTCATACTCCTTTAATCTGCCGGAAAGCTGTTTTGCACGGTCGATCCTGTCACCCTTCCGCCGGTCTAACGTAGACGAAAACACTTTAATTCCCTGCACTTCTCTCCGAAGCTGATTAATATAGCGGATGCATTCTTTTACCTTATCCTGGTTTCCAAGGCGTAATACCGGAAATGCGATTCGTTTTCCTTTATAGGTCAGGGAACTTAATTTTTCAAATACGTTGTCTATGGGAACATTATTGTAGGATGCAAACAACACCGTCATATTATTAAAAAACGCCGTTACGATCGTATTTAAGATTGTATTTGTCTTGCCGGTTCCCGGCGGTCCCTGAATATAGGCAAGCGGATATTTCATGGCATTATTGATGGCAAGAAGCTGGTCAAGATTGATATTGCGATTTAACAGAGCGATCGGATACGCTTTCGTTCTTCGCGGCCGCTCTAAAAGATCTCCGAAAAAAGCACGGATTGGAAAAGTAATCTGTTCTTTTTCGTACATATCAAGGATTGCCTTATATTCCTCATGCAGGTTCAGTACACAGTCCATACCAAGTCCAATGACATAGGGCATATCATCCACAACCGATTTTGTTCTGCTTTTTTCTGCGATAGCATCTTTTATTTTTTCAAGATTTGTTTCAAAATCGGACAGCAGTTCATATTCATCCGCATCTAAATATCTCCGGATACTTTCCTGTGTTCCTCCTATGGTAAACTGCGTGCAGACCGTGATATCCTCATCCGGTTTAAACGCTTTATTTCTCACATCAAGATTCAGATTCCGGTATGCAAGTACATACAAACCCTTTTTCGTATGGATACTTAAAATATTAAGCGCCAGCTTCTTTATATGGAGTGTCTTTCCCTGTTTATCCTCCCGGCTCATCCTCCACTGAAAGTTCGTCACAATTTCCTTAAACTGCTCCTCCGACAACTGGTACTCTCCGTCACGCACCCGGTCGCCATCTATATAATGCACCAGCTCATAATCTGTGGTATACGGCGTGGCATCCAGTTTGCTGCACATTTCCAGATAACTTAGTATTTTTAAATTAGCCGTGTTTGCAAAAAGGTTCTGATAACGCTCCGGATGCAGTGCAATGTCTTCGGTCAGCTGTTTGTTTTCCGGACAATAAGAACCTTCTATAACCTCGGTAGACAGGATAGCATCAATATAAATTTTATCGTATTCTTCAATCGTGCACCTGTTCAGATGAAGTCCTTCTACTTTTAGTGTCCGGTTACGTGGATCTAAATCCCGGATTCCGATCCAGTAGTTTGTATGTTTGCCTTCTTTGTTCAGATATTCAATTTTCAGCCATTTTCCTTCATGAATGGCTTTGAAGATATCCCTGCATATACTGTTCATATAATCTACACTTTTATTGAATTCTTACCATTTCCGGATTAGTCTTAAAATAAGATGCCCTTGAAACTTTATTTTTTTCCAGATACTGATTTTCTACCAGATTTTCCAACACCTGTTTTCTGAAATAAGTAGAATCACTTACTCCCAGATACGATACAATCTCGGAAACCTTGTGTGCCTGATAATAACAAAATGATAACACCTTTTCATCATAGACCGTTCCATTTGGTACTGGTGCAAAAAGTATATTCGGTACACCACTGTCTTCCACTCCATCTGAATATGTCAGATCCGGAAGCACCAGTGTAAAATGATCTGATGAAGAATATATATATGGCCGATGTGTTTCATCGACATTCTGATATTCTTCCATAATTTTCTCAAATCCTGTCCCTGCTGCCTCCATAACATTGCAGTTTACCAATACAGACGTTATTAATTCATTTCTCCTTTTCGAAATGATTCCGGATAAATCATACGTTTTCCCAATTTTTTCACCTATGTAAAAACCTCCTGGGGAAGAAATTTCCAATCTGTCCTTAAACATATCCATCTGAATCTGTGTTCCGTCTAAAAAGTAATCACGATGTGCAACCGCATTGATCACACCTTCAAACAATGCACGTTTTGGATATGCATCTATATTTTTTCTTGTATTATCCAGTTTTATCATGGAATGATTCATTCTCTGTTCCACAAATTCTATCATGTAATTAATATCTGCAATTATATTTCCATGGAAACGGTTGACTGTAACAATCCGCTCACTTCCCTTATTAAACCCTGAGAACACAGAACATACAACCTCTGTTTTTTTTCCCTGATAGTCATCTCCAAAAAGCACTGCACCATTGACAAGCAGCCCATTTTCATTATAAAACCCCATCGACATTAAAGCTTTTTCCGATAATTCTTTTCCATTATTATGCAATGCATAAAATTCCTGAAGCGTCTTATAATTTTCTGCTTCGTATTTTTTATCCGACAAAAGAAGATCAAACTGTGTGTTCCTGCTTTTAACACTCATTTCTATAATCTCTTCGTAGGTTGCACCATTTGTAAATCCGTCCCGTCTCATAAAAATGGACGGAATATTTTTATACTTTAAAATGACCGGCTTTACAACTGATTCCGGTATATACACATGTATAATAAATCGTTCATTTCCGTTTGCCTCATAACGCACAAAAGATACTTTCATCTGTGGTCTCGGTGACAGATGTTCGTTCACTTGATTATTAAAATAATTCCGTTCATTGTCAGCTTCTTTTCTGTTAAAACCTATCAGCTTATTTGTTTTATCTTCGACTCCGATATAAAAATCTCCTCCGGAAGCATTTGAAAATCCGGCAATGCTTTTCAGCCATCCCACAACATCTTCCCGATTCAACCTGCTCTTACATTCACATTTATCACTTTCCAACTCGACGTTTTCTATAATCTCTTCCAAATACATCGCTTATCACCCCGGTTTTATACACAGTTTTAATATGCTTTATATTTTATTTCAATCATACTTCAAAGTCAACTTCAAAGTCACTTCAAATAGTTTCATTTTACTTTGAAGTATAATTCTATTATTTCCATACTACACATAATTCAAACTTTTTTGCGAAGTTCTTTCTTATTGGCTGATTTTTGGCTCATGTTCTCACATGTTATGTATTTTCCCCATCCCCCTTGCATACTCTGCCAGCTCCCTGTTTGCCTCATTGAACGGTCCAAACTCTTTCACTGTGCAGATGCAGGTCTTGCAATGATCGATCAGCTGTTTTGCTGCCTGCACTTTTTCCATTCCAATCGGGAAAAATGCCTTTTCCGACACGACTTCCGATGCTAAAGCCATTGCTGCATTGTACTCTACATCATTTTCCTGCAGGATTCCTGCCGCAAACGGAATAGCTTCGCGCCACAGTCTGTTGTATACCGGGATTCCGCTGCCTGCACCTCCGATCACAAACACCTGCGGGCTGACCGGATTTAAAATCTTATCGTCACTGCAAAAATCTTTGTTCTGGCAGCTATCGGCACTATGCTCCCAGAAACCTTCTGCATTTTCATATCCCGCACACAAAAAAATCTGCCCTGTTACCGGATCAAAACTTCTGTCTGATACTCCGTATAACTCCTGCACATAAGTCCCGGCAAAAATTTCTTCCGGCGTGCCGACACGGTCGATGCGGTCACCTCTGACACAGGCGATCGTATCGGAAACCTTCTGCGCAAGATCAAGTTCATGCAGCGACATGATGACTGCCATCTTTTTATCTCTTGCAAGCATACGGATATTTGTAAGAATATCCATCTTAAACCCCATATCCAGATAAGAAGTCGGCTCGTCTAAGATCAGTATCTTCGTATCCTGGCAGATCGCACGCGCAAGCATCAGACGCTGGCGCTGTCCGTCACTGATCTTCATAAAATCCTGATCCTGCACCTCTTTCGCATGGACGAGTGCGATCGCCTCATCCACTTTTACCCAGTCTTCTTTTGAGAGGATACCAAATCGCCCCGTGTAGGGATAACGCCCGGAAGCCACTACTTCCCTGCCACTCATCAGTTCCGTGCGAAGCCGTTCCGTCATTACCATGGACAGCCGTTTTGAAATCTGGCTGTCTTTTAACTCATCCATGGAGTTTTCACCCAAAAACACCGTTCCGTCCAGTTTCTTTAGCTGTTTGGTGATCGTTTTTAAAATTGTGGATTTTCCAGAGCCATTCGGACCGATCAACGTCAGTATCTCTCCCGGCCGGACAGAAAGATTCACATCCCCGATCAGCGGCTTTTTCTCATAGCCGACGGTAAGATGCTCTGTACGGATTTCCTGCATATGCGCTACCTCCCCTCCTGTTTTCTCAACATTGCCGCAATTACAACCGGAACTAAAAACAGCGCTGTGACAGAACTGATGCTGATCTCTGTCGGTGCAAACACAGTCCTTGCGATTCCATCACAGAAAAGTGTCACGACTGCGCCGCACAGAAAGCACCCCGGTATTAAAATAATCGGTCTTGCTGTCTTTGTAGCCATCCTTACCAGATGCGGCACCGCGATCCCGACAAAGGAGATCGGCCCTGCAAACGCAGTCACACAGGCAGACAGCAGGCTCGACAAAAGGATCATCGTAACCCGGAGCGCCTTTACATTGACACCTATATTTCTGGCATAAGCCTCCCCCATCTGGTATGCCCCGATCGGTTTTGCCAGACAAAATGTCACAAGAACCGCTGCACCAACGATCACGACGATCATCTTTATATTTTCCCATGTCATGCCGGAGAAACTACCCATTGACCAGTTGTGAAGGTTAACGATATTCGAATCACTCGCAAACGTAACACAGAAATCCGTGATGGCAGAACAGATATAACCGATCATGATTCCGCAGACTACAAGCAGAGACATTTTTGATACACGAAACGAAATAAGCAGCACAAATCCCATTGCGAGCATGGAACCCACAAATGCAGCCGCCACCATGCCAAAGGAGCTGATCATGATCCCTTTTTCCAGCAGAAAAATCATGGTAAGTGCCACTACAAGCTTTGCACCGGATGAAATTCCAAGCACATACGGTCCTGCGATCGGATTCTGGAAAAAACTCTGAAGTAAAAATCCCGATACCGACAAAGCACCTCCAAGCAGGATCGCAGCAAGTATACGTGGCAGCCTGATTTTCCACACGATCTGCGAAAATGTCTCATCTTTTCCACTTCCTGCAAAGATTGCAAACAGGTCTGATGTGGATATGTCAACACTTCCTGCTGCAACATTCCATAAAAAAAGTGCCATCAACAGGATAAATGCAATAACAAACGAAATAATATATCTTCTCTTCATGATCTAATTTTCTCCCAAAGCCACAAAACTACCTTCAGCCTGGTACAATCTGCCAGTCATTATCTTTTATGACACCATTTCCTTTGCGGCATAATATCAATCCAGTTTCTTTAAAAACCGATACTCTGCATCGGTATCTCCAGTCAGAACTTTATTCAGATCCTCGATAAAATCACAGGTTCCACTCGTCTGCTGATAAAAGTTACTGCCGGTCGTATAAACCTGACCTGATTTTACGGCTTTAAAATCTGCAAACAGGCTGTTTTTCTGCACCAGTTCAGCAATCGATGTCAATTCTCCTTCTATTGTACCATTATAAATAAGAATGTCAGCATCTTTTTCGGCCGCATAAAAATCTTCCATCTGCATTTTCAATGTGGAGAGCGCATTTTCTTCCTCCTCCACATAGCCGTTTAGGGAATAAGTGCCGCCCGCAAGTTCTATCATTGATGACACATAATCGTTTGGTTTGCGCACGGTGACGGTTCCATCGGATGCGACTGCAAAAAATGCCACGGAAAGTCCTGTTTTTTCTTTCTCTAAAATTGGTTCTATATGCGCCACCTGCGCATCAAAAAACTCTTTGGCCTGCTGTTCTCTTCCGAACAAAACGCCAAAAAGTTTTATCCATTCGAGTCTTCCCAGCGGATGTTTTTCATAGCTGGAACGCTCGATCATGACCTTGATCCCAAGTTCTTCTAACTTCTCTTTCACTTCCGGATTATGTGTGATCATCGTATTTTCAATCGCAAACGTACATCCCCCGGAAAGTAAAAGTTCGTAATCCGGTGCATTGTATTTTCCGGCATAGATCAGCTTTCCCTCTGCCATGGCATCTGCGGCTGTCTTTACATACCAGTCTTTTTCTTTTACTCCTGTATATTTCAAATCAGAGACCGCACCGATCTGGCAGACTAAATCCATCACCGCACTCGACACCAGATATACATTTTCAAGCGGTTGCTCTAAAACCGTCACATCCCCCGGCACATTCTTTGGTACAGACACACCTTTTGGTACAAGCAAAAAACGACCGTTATCCACGATCGTAATCAGCTTATAAGTACCATATTGTTCTACTTCAAACTGATCGGCGTAGGATAACTCCATACGCCCATTGCAGTTTAAGTCTGTAAAATCAGCCGTTTCCAGGAATCGGAAAGTCAGTGTATAATCGATCTCATGCGGTGTACTCATTGCCGTTGTATCACCGATCACATCCATCTCACATGGGATTCCATCAATTGGAAATGTGAATGTAGAGTTTCCACCCTCATTTTCATTGAGATATTTCTCCCCGTTCACGATCATGTAATCGTAATGCGTACTGCTCCATGTGATCGTCGCATATGCCACTCCATCCTTCACAGTAACTTTCGCCTGTGAATCCACGGTTGCTTTTCCGCTGCCGCCCTCTAATGTGACTTCCACCGTATATTCGCCATCCTCAGGAACTGAGACTTCTGTGCCGTCTGCCTGTTCTGTGGCATCTTTTCCTGCGATGCTTTCTTCTGCTCCATTCTGCTCTGCCATGCCGCCTGCATTTTCCTCTGTGGCATTCTGTCCTGCTGTCTGTGTATTTTCTCCTGCTGCTCCCTGTGCATCTTCCGTTGCAGCCACACTACTCTCTGTCTGGGCAGCATCATTTTTTGTTCCGCATCCTGCAATGATCTGCATGCACATCATTGCAGCTAAAAGCACTGCAGTCACTTTTCTTTTCTTCATATATCTCTCCATCTATATCCAAGTCTGTATCTGACCGACCAGCCCGGATCAGTTAATCTGCTTTCTGTGGATCAGAAACACTTACCTTATGATCGTACCACTCGCCTTTTGTGCCGAGGATTGCAAGATCAAACTCTTCATCTAATGCTTCCACCGGAACATCAAAACCATATACTTCTTCACTGGTTCCATCACTGTATTTCACAGTGTCAGTTGTAGGTTCTAAAATAGCAGCGCCATCTTTCTGTGCATCGTCTGCTGTTCCAACGAAAAGGTTTACGATCTTCTTGGATACAAGGCTGATATGGATCGTCATTTTTCCATCCTGTACAGTAAGTATTCCACGGCCCTCGTCTGCTTCATTTACATGGAACATACTGCTGTCGGTATCAAACTTTGCTGTGTAAGTTCCATCCTCGAGAGTACCAACGGTACTCTCTGTGGTGGATGTTGACTCAAGTGCTCCTAAAGAATCGATTGCGTCTTTTGTATGATCTACATAAATCTGCTCGATCGCGTCGATTCTTCCAAGTCCTGAAATCTGTGTATCAATGCTGTCAAAATATCCGCTTGCTGTAAACTGGCTCTTCCAGGAATCCTCATCATCTCCTGCCATATCGTTGTTCGCATGATCTCCTGCAACAACCATAAGCGGTCTTAAAACAACTTTTGTATAACCTGCTTCTTTTACTGCCTCGATCACATTTTCGCAGGATGTATCTTCCGGCTCACCCTCAACAGTTCCGATAAATACATTATCATAGGAAAGCGCTTCCATCTGGGCTGCCATCTGGCTGTAGCTTACTTTTGCAGAATGGGAAGTACCATGTCCCATAAATACGAATGCTGTACCATCCTCTTTTGCAGCATCCAGGGAATCATAACCTGCTGTCTTTACAGCCTCTGCTGTGATCGCCTCTGCAACTTTTGCCTTGTCCTCATTGATCACGGTGGCATCTGATCCAACTTCGCCAAGTAATGGCTCTGCAACGGTTACTGTCTCAAATTTGTCTTTATAATTATCAAGTGCTTCTACAAGCTCGTCATACTCTGCACCATGCATCAGATGTGTCGGCTGGACAACAAGATTTTTTACTCCGTTATCAACGGCTCTCTCTAATGCCTGATCCACATTGTCGATCTTCTCATCATCTCTTGCCTGAACATGGTTGATGATGATCTGTGCTGTAAAGGCTCTTCTTACAGACCAGTCCGGATATGCTGCTTCGAGGGCTTTTTCAATTCCGCCGATATCTTCTGCACGGCTGTCATTGAAAGATGTACCAAAACTTACTACTAAAAGTTCGTTTTCTCCGATATTATCCTCATTTAAAGGATCATCCTTTGTGGCATCTCCTGTATCTCTTCCGAAATAATCAGGATCTGCATTTTCACCGGAAACTAACTCTTTCTGTGCATCTGTCAGGGCATCCCATGCCTCTTTTGCTTCTGCACACTGTGCATCTGTATTGTCATTTCTTGTCTGGACATAGATCGCATCGATCAGTTCTGCGACATGATCAGCGGCTGCCTGATCGTCAACTTCTGTGCTCTCTACTGTTTCTGTTGCTTCTGTTTTCTCTGAAGCTGCCTCAGAAGTCTTAACTGTGTCTGTTGCTGTGTCTGCTGCTGTGTTGTTACTTCCGCATCCTGCGACCATGCCTGTGGCAAGTGCTAATGTAGTAAGTAACGCAATGGTTCTTTTCTTCATAATACTCTCCATTCCTGTGTGAAAATGTGTTTTTCACACTAATCTTATATAATGTATTGTTCATAGCTCACAGTATTTTCCCATACAAAGAAACACTCCGCCTTATGATACGGCGGAGTAATAAGTCTGCACATACAATAAAATGTACGCTTTTGCGGACATTCTGTTGTCATGAATAATAGAATGTACGCTCTGCGAACACTCTGTTTATACGGTACGACCAATTACTCGTGATCCGGGAAAATCATTTCCCTGTACCAGACAACTGGCAGGTTTCCTGGCTGAAAGATCATCACACAGATTCCGCCTTCCCAACGCATTGCACAAAAATGCAAAAAACATCAGTGACTTATCTTTAGAATCTGCACTCCCTAATCACAGTGACGAGATCGTACAGGAATCACACCTGTTTCCCTTTTAACCGGCCTGTTCCTGATTTAAAAATACGGCATCTTTTGCATACAGCCACATGCTTTTGGCAATAAACTGCCCACTCTGCACACATTCTATTTCAAAAACGACCGGCACCAATTATCTTCTCTATGAAACTCTTAACATACTAGCATATACGCCCCATATTTACAACAACCACTTTTCTCTTGCAAATCATGCAAAATATGATATACTAATCAAGTATTTGCAAAAACATATCTGGAGACGTATCGAAGTGGTCATAACGGGGCGCACTCGAAATGCGTTAGCCCTCCGGGGCACGAGGGTTCGAATCCCTCCGTCTCCGCTCATTGGAATCGGAAACACGATTTATTTTATATTCGTGTTTCTTTTTTTTACACTTTTTCGCCATTTCTCATAATTTTGCTTCTAAAGTACCATATTTTTTGCAATTTATGTCTATCATTTTTTGTCAAAAAATAGTAAAATAAGTGTAATTAATCTTAGGAAAGGGAGCTTGATATCCATGAAAAGCAAAAGCGTAAAAAATTCACTGACACTAATGTGTCTTATGATTGTTCTTGTAACTGTCATGGTCATTGGCGGTATTTCAATTTCAAATATCAGCACTATGACTTCCACGGCAAACAAGAATTATGAAAATGCCAGGTTAGACGGGTACGATACTGAGATCAAAAGTCAGGTACAGTCTGTCATCGCCATTTTACAGGCAGAATATGACAAATCCCAAAATGGTATTCTGACCGAAGATGAAGCAAAAAAAGAAGCAGTAGAAATCGTCCGCAACATGCGTTACAGAGATGACGGAAGCGGATATTTCTGGATTGATGACACCGACTACAACCTCGTTATGCATCCGATTTTAACCGATCAGGAGGGAAATAACCGTTATGATCTGACTGACCAGAATGGTGTCAAGATCATTCAGGAGATCATGAAAGTTTCTACCGGTTCTGACGGCGGCGGCTTCAATGAATTTGATTTTACGAAAGCCGATGGTGTTACCGTAGCACCAAAAATCGCGTACTCTCAAATCTTTACCCCATGGAACTGGGTTGTTTCCACCGGTAACTATGTAGATGATATGAAAGCGGAAATGAATAGTTCCAAAAACGAAGTTCAGGCGAAATATCATACTATGATCACAGTCATAATCATAATTGATCTGATTTTTATAGTTGTCGTATTCATTGCTTCCCGTATTTTCGGCAATGCAATCTGCAGACCTTTGATCGAGATCCAGAATTTTGCAAACAGGATGTCGACCGGGGATCTGACTACCGGAGTCAGTGTTTCAAGTAACAATGAACTTGGAAAAACAGCCGGTGCACTTGATCTTGCACAGCAGGAAGTTGTCGGACTTATCTCCAACATTGACAAGGTTTCCTCTCATTTACAGTCCGCCGTTGCAGATTTTAAAAAGAATTTCGACAGCATGAACGGCTCTATCCAGAGCGTTTCCGCTGCAATCAATGAAATTGCCCAAAACAGTAACTCTCAGGCAGCATCAACTTCAAGTGCCTCTGAAAATATTGCTGAAATTGCCGATGGCATCGCAGATACTTCCTCAGAAATGGAATCTCTTGATCAGAATGCACAGCTGATGCAGGATCGTTCCAATAAGTCCATGGAAACTTTACACAGACTGATTGATGTCAATTCTATAACCAAGACTGATATTGATTCCATGTATAACCAGACCGCTCAGACAAATGATTCTGTCAACAAGATCAGTCAGGCAGCTACCTTAATCAGCGAAATCGCATCCCAGACCAACCTGCTTTCTTTAAACGCTTCCATTGAGGCAGCAAGAGCCGGTGAAGCCGGACGTGGATTCGCAGTTGTCGCAGAAGAAATCGGCGGACTTGCAACCCAGTCTGCGCAGACAGTCAGTGAGATCAACAATATCATCAGTGAACTGAGCCAGAATTCCGAAAAATCTATGGAACTGATGAAGAAAATGAGTGAGGCTTCCGACGAACAGGTTGCAGCTCTTGAAAGTACACAGCAGATGTTTGAAGACTTAAAAGGTGCTCTTGATTCCTGTATGGCGTCCATCCAGACCATTACCGGAAAGATCCAGAATGTCAATTCTCAGCGTGAGCTTGTCACAGAGAGTATCGATACCCTGACACAGCTTGCAACCGATAATGCATCCTCCACAGAAGAAACTTCCGCAATGGCAACTGAGCTCGATACCGTTGTCCGGAAATCTTCGGATCTGGTATCTGCTTTAGCGGATGATATTGAAAAACTTTCTGCAGATATGAAACAGTTTAAGCTGTAAATCATATGAACTATATACAAATTAATATTTGGTCAAAAAAACCGTGCGGTAATTTTAAACCGCACGGTTTTTATAACTAAAGCAGGACTACACCCGTGCAGCCCCAGCAGTAAAACGAGTGGAGCAGGCTCAATGCCGCTTCCTCTTACGCAAAACATTTTCTAATCTGTTCCGTGATCCCGCCGTCAATCCATCCTTTCTGTACCATATTTTCCAGTATCGCACATGCCTCATCATGCGTCATTCCGGCTTTATATGGTCTGCTCTCTGTCAGTGCCTGATAGATATCAATGCACGCCATGATGCGTTCCTGCCGGTTTAACTCAGCACCTGTTTTTCCGAACGGATACCCGGTACCATCGAGTTTTTCATGGTGGAGCGCCGCCCAATCGCGGATATCCTCCATTCCTTCCGCCTGTGATAAGATCAGATATGTGTATCCCGCATGATTTTTCATTTTGGAAAACTCTTCGTCCGTCAGGCGTCCCGGTTTTTCTAAGATATCATTTCCGATTGCAACTTTTCCGATATCGTGCAGTGCACCTGCCAGATACATTTTTAGCACCGTCTCCTCGTCATCACCGAGATATGTGGATAATCTGGCTGCATTTTCCGCAACACCAAGTGAATGACGGCTTGTAAATTCGGATTTATAGTCAATGATCTTTGCAAACAGATTGGCAAAATTTTTGCACATTTCACCGCTTAAATCCCGTTTTTTCCTTGGTACAATATTCCACAGCCGCTCTTCTAAATCTGCATCTCCAAGGCTTAAAAAATGTTCTTCCCCAAAAACGTCCAAAAAAACATCCACACATGCATCATCAAATTTTGTCCCTTTATTTTTCAAAAGATAATCTTTTGCGCGCTGCCACACGGCATCATCAAATACCGGCGTCCGGCAGAACGCATCTAAAATATCACACAAATGAATGATCCTTGCAAAAAGAGGGATCTCTTCCCACGTTTTTCCAAATGGTCCGCTTCCATCGGCATTTTCATGGTGATATAAAATCACATTTTTCACATCCGTCAGAAACGGGTACATTTTTAAGTTTTCTTCCCCGTAAATGCAGTGGATGCCAAGCTGCTTTGACGTTATATTTTCCGTATTATTTTTTGTAAGGTCATTGTGAAATTCCTCATGAATATACTGCGTCAGCGCATTGTCATGCAACAGCGAACACGCCGCAAGATCCTGCAGGGCATCTCCTGTAATTCCCATTTTTTGTGCGGTACATACGCTCATATATGCAACTCTTTTTCCATGTTTTGTCGCAACATGGGTCAGTTCCGCTTCGACACAGTCAAGTGCATAAGAGCATGCACCAAGCAAACCAATAATGTCTAATTCCATTTCCCATTCACTTTCTTTTTTATTTTTTCTATCTTAGCACACCAAAATGACTTTTTATAATAATACAGACCAAACCCCTGTTTTACAAATGCTTCTGCTATAAAATTTTCAAATAATGCACCTTTATAAATTGCAAGATTTTTATTTGCCCGAAGATCCTCTTCATAATCAATATTTATCTGTCTTTGTAAACTTTCATTTCTGTATCAGAAAAAGGTCTGCATTCCGTCATATTTTCCATCCAGCTTAAACGCTTTCAACGCTGTCGCCATATCGGGATACTCCTTTTATAATTGCTTTCGGCAAAATAGAGGATCGATTCTGTTTTTCCAATCTGCCTTGCCCCTTTGATAATCAACGGTAAATGATCCGGATCACTTTTCCATTCAATTAAATACTGATCTATTTTTTTAATACATACAAATCCTCATTTTAAAGTTTTTTCTTCATACGATATTCCCACGTTTCGCTGCTCATTATAACACATTTTATGAGCCATAAATATTATTTATTTCACATTTTATGAGCTTTATTTTTATATTTTCTCACATTTTATGAGGATTTTTTCTTTAATTTTTCACATTTCATGTTTCACTTTATCATTCCAACAATTTCTGCCACACGCTTTCCCCATGTTTCACTTTCCTGTTGGAGTTCCGTAGCACTGCGAACCTTTTCGATAAACTCTGCTTCATTCAAAACAAACAACCAGCTTATCTGTGGTTTTATTCTACCACGAATAAGCTGGTTTGTGTAAAAATAATTATTGTCTCACTAATAGGAGAAATCCGAAAGAAAATCGGAACTGTCTTATAAGTATCATAAAATTTTAATTCCATAAATTTATGGGAATTATGGAATATATATTGATATCTTTCTTGTAAAAAGATCAAGTTTCCTGTCTGTAGTCATTTTGGCAAACTTGAATTTACTTGCTTTTCTTCTCTTTGCTGCGTCTCACTAATGCGATAAATAGTTCAATGACTCCGCCACATAGCCATATGATACCTAACGCAATATTTTCTGCCCAGAACCAAAACGGTGACATAACAATCCATGTAATCGCTAAAATAAAAATTCCCCTACTGCTCATGATTTTCCTCCTGAAACTCCGATTGTTGCTTACATTATACTTCGTCCATCTCTCTAAGGACAGTGGGATGTTGTGATGAAAGTGAGAGAGATCGCTTACCTGTCAGACAATTTATCTTACTATATTTTTTGCACGATAAATTTACTGATTTAATATCTCTGCAATCGTGTTTGGTGCATATTTATTGAGTTCATGTCCTGCATTTGGAACGATGTGCAAAGTAGCTTGGGGTAGCAATTCTTTTAGCCTTTTAGAAGCCTTTAGATTGGCAGTATCCTTTTTTCCACACAAAATTGTTACTGGACAACGAATATTATTTAATTGCAAAGTAAAATCCAATGACCGCATAGAGTGAGCCAATTTTATGGTGCTGCTTTTTGATAGTCCCATACTTTCAAAAACCTTGTTTGGCATACAACGGAAGATAAGATTTTGAAAATCTATCAGTAAACTTGGAACTTTATATTGTGCGCCAATCAAAACCAGCGAATCCACTTTTTCCTCATGTCGAATAGCAAAATCAATCGCAAGAAGCGCACCTAACGAAAGACCGCAGATACGAAGCGGCTCTTTTACTTCTGAATACCGCTGTTCTAAATCACCCAAAATCTGCGAATAGGATATTTCATCTTCTGTTGAAGAAAAAAGTTCTGGGCAATCGACATCAGAAATTGATAGTTGTTGGACTACTTCTTTCCAGTCCTGTGCAGTTTGTCCCAACCCATGTAAAAAAACAGTTTTCATTAAACGCCTCCTAAGCTCAAGATAACCATCAATGCACAAACAAACTTGAATTTACAGCACCATTTTCCATAACAATGATGAAATAAATGGTTGAAGGAAGAACATAATAAGTGCTACAGATACACATATTATGTAAAAGTCACTCATTTTTGAATTTGAAAAGATTCGCTTCGTAAAATTATCAGTTATCCTATGTACAATAAAATATCCAATTATAGTACCAACAGTATTTGTAATAATATCGTTTATATCACTGGTTCTAAAAGTAAAAATCTGTAATATTTCAATTAAACTTGTAACTATAAATCCCATTAAGGCAATATTTTTAATGTTTCTAAATTTATCCCACAATATCGGCAAAAAGAAACCAAATGGAACAAATAAAAGTATATTCAAACAAGCATTAATGAAATCCGAAACCATATCCAAAAACGGGATAACGTTCACTGCAAAATCAATTTTCAGAGATGCTATATTAGGGAAGCCTACAAGTGCTAAGACTGCAGTAAAATAAAACCCAAATACCATATAAATAATAGTTCGTTTCCAGCTATGAAAACATAACTTGTTATATATGCACCAAATAGGAATTATAAAAACAGCTGCCGCAACAATTTCGATAAGTGCACTATATATTCTATACATATTTTTCTACCTCCACAACTTCCGATTTCTATTTTTCCAGTAATTCTATTGTTTATGTTGTTCCTGCTGTATCGGAAGAAGATATCAAAGCACTGACTTATTGATTGTAATTATATTTTTTTCACTCTGCAAACCCGGAAGTTATATCATCACTTTGCTGCCAGATGCTATATACCTGATACAACATTGATCGGATTCCCTTCCATAAACTGCTTTATATTATCCGCCAGAATAGAAACCAACCGCTGTCTTGTCTCAAGTCCTTTCCATCCCATATGTGGCGTCAAAAGGACTTGATCCATAGTATAAAGAGGGTTGGTTTCTTCAGGTGGTTCAGTTTCCTGAACATCAAGTCCGGCTCCTGCAATCGTACCATTTTCCAATGCTTCTATAAGAGCAGCCTCATCAATAAGTGCACCTCTTGAAGTATTAATGATAAACGCTGAGGGCTTCATAAGTGCTAAAGACTCTTTGTTTATCATATGTTTTGTACTTTCCGTCAATGGACAGTGCATGGAAACATAATCACTATTCTCGAGTAATTCCTCAAGCGATACATAGCGGATCCCCTTCTCATCCGCTCTCGGTGTCCTGGTATATACAAGTATGTTCATATCCAAAGCCTGTGCGATCTGGATAACCTTCCTGCCAATGTGTCCTGCACCTATAACACCAAGTGTTTTTCCATTTACCTCAACATGCGGAACCTGAAGATTTCTGGTGAAATTGTCATGATTTCCGCATGCCAGCATTTTCATCTGTGCCTGCATTGCAGAACTCAGATTCAATATCATCATGATCGCAGTATGTGCCACACGTTCTGTGCTGTATGCCGGGATATTGCAGACTGTAATCCCCTTCTTCCGTGCTGCTTCAAGATCAATATTATTATATCCTGTACCTGCCTCGCAGATCAGTTTAACAGATTCCGGGAATTTCTGTATCATTTCTGCACTTACAGGCATCTCCTTTGTTACAATGACATCTGCACCCTGAATACGCTCTGACAGCTGCTGTTCTGTTGTATCATCATATACTGTAACATCAGAAGATAAAACGGAAAAATCCAGTTTCCCATCAAAATTCATTTTCTTTGCATTCAATACCACACATTTATCGTTCATACTATAAATTCCTCCTTTTGAATTACTTTAGTCTATCGGGATTGCACTTCTTTATCAGTCGGCCATGATCTCCGAAGAGCCATATAGGATATTAAAAAGTTTGCAAACCAACCAGCCGGTACAGCAAGCCAGACAAATGCAATGCCAAAACGCGGTGCGCAAATCAAAGCAACCGACAGGCGTATCGCCAGGTTTACCATATTTGCAATAAGGAACGGGCGCATGATTCCAATGCCACGAAGAACCCCATCAGTTGCCATTTTGATTCCCATAAAGATGAAGAAGTAACCGAGCCATCTCATATAACCCTCGGATACTTGATAAGCCAGGGCCGTTCCATCTTTACCAAGGAATAGCGAGGAAATCTGAGTATGCAAGGTTTCAATGACTATAAAAGCAAGAACTGCAAAACATACATCTAACACCAGTGCAGCGTGATATCCTTTTTTGATCCGTTCAATTTTCTTTGCACCAAGATTCTGGGAAACATATGGGGAAACCGCATTGCCAATGGATACAAAAATCAATGAAAAAACATTCTCTACCCGCATCGTCGCCGCATACCCCGCAAGTGCCTGTGTACCGAAAGGGTTTACAACAGCCTGTACGATCATCATACCGATAGACACTGTAGATTGCTGAAGAACCGAAGGTACAGCAATTTGAAGCATGGAATATAACTCCTTCCTGTCAAACCAATCAAATCGACTTTTATATCGACGCATCCGGCTAAGGAAAAGAAAAAGTGAAAACACCGCAGAAATCCCCTGTGCTATAAGAGTCGCAAGGGCTGCCCCAAACACCCCGAGCCCAAGTCCGGCCACCATCCAAAGATCCATAAAAATATTTAAGATTGACGAGAATACCAGAAGTCCCAGTGGGATTTTCGATTCACCAATTGAAGTGAACATGTTGGAAAGAATGTTATACATAAACAGAAACGGAAAGCCCACAAAATAGACCCGCAGATATAACACTGCATCATTCAGTATATCGCCAGGGGTTTGTAATACCCTCATCATCGAGTGGGAAAAGCAAAAGCCAAAAACACCAAGGACTATGCTTAGAATTAAGAAGCTAAACAAGGACGTTGACACGATGGTCTTCATTTTTCCATACTCCCTGGCACCGAAATAGCGGCTTACGAGCACACCGGCACCGACACCTGCCCCCAGTGCCACACAAATGAAAACATTGGTCAGCGCTGCGCAGGCCCCGACAGCTGCAAGTGCAGAAGAGCCAACAAATTGACCGACGATGATAGAGTCAGCCATATTGTATATTTGTTGAAAAAAGCTGCCCAAAATCATTGGCATTGCAAAAACCGTCAACGCTTTAAGAGGCGTATCTGTGATCAAATATTCATCTTTTGACATTATCATATTCCTCCACAGCCTTTATAATTTCACTTATTCTCCTTCGCCAGAATTTATTCCATGCATTCAAAACGCAAGTTTTAAATTACGTTACGAAATAATTATATGTATTTACAGCTGCCAAGTCAAGCCAACGTTTACTTTCAGTAACATAAATGATATGATATTTAAGAAAAATTACTATCCGAAGGATATTATTTTACAGGAGGGACACTTATGTACCTGAACGGTTTAGATGAACTGGATCAGAAGATCATCCAGTTGCTTATAGAAAATGCACGTATTTCTTACTCTGATATCGGTAAAGAAACCGGTATTTCCAGAGTGGCAATAAAAGCCCGGATTCAGGCTCTGGAGAAAAAAGGCATAATTGAAGAATATACAACTATAATAAACCCTCAAAAGATCAGCGGTGCTGTTTCATGCTATTTTGAAATTGAGACAAAACCAGACCATCTGTCGCAGGTGACAGATATATTACATAATAATGATACCGTCACGCAGATTTACCGTGTCACAGGAAGAGACAAACTGCATGTACATGCCGTTGCCTCATCAAGTGATGAAATGGAACGCTTCCTGCACACAGTCATTGATACACTTCCCGGCGTTATCAGCTGCAGCTGCAATACGATCTTATCACGTATTAAAGATATTAAAGGATTACGGCTATAGAAACCTGCTAAACAATTACTTATATTACATTTTGCTATTATTGCAACACATTATAAATCAGATTAGCACAGCCTTCAATACTGTACAAATCAGATTCGGTTCCAAACAGGCGGACAATGCTCATAGGTGCGAATTGAAAAACACAGAAAGCAGCAACGATTACTGCCGTAATTATAGTCCCAGATGGGCTGTGCACCAGTAGAAAGTCCCACAATTTTCTTCAGGATTTTTGACGACAAAGCAAAACTCTCTTTGTGGAGCTTAACACTCTTAAATTTCCAAATATATACAAAATAGATGATGAACGTTAAAATCTGTCCTATGTTAGTAGCCCATGCAGCACCTTTTATCCCCAGTGAAAAACAAAGATAAATATCGGATCAAGGATAATGTTTGCGATGCAGCCTATCAACATACCAAGCATACTATACTTTTAGGACTTCCATCGGCACGTATGATACCTGCAAGCTTATCCTCATTAAGTGCTTTTGCGAGAGCCTGATTATCTACAATCGGACCTCTTGCACAGTTGATCAAGATTGCTGATGGCTTCATCTTAGCAATTTTCTCCGCACTGATTAATCCATTGGTCTCTGCATTTGCCGGAGTATGCACAGAGATAATGTCACTTTCTGACAGCAATGTATCCAAATCGACATATTTAATTCCAAGTTCTTTTACTTTCTCTCGTTCATGACGCGCATATGCAAGTACTTTGGCACCAAATGCCAGAAACAGTTTTGCTGTCTTGAACCCAATCTGTCCACAGCCAATAATTCCTATGGTTTTTCCTTCAATTTCAGTTCCCGCAAGCCCATATTCTCCTTGGTGTGGTCTGCCTGATTATACACAATTTCAGCCGCAGTCTTACCGGTAATGGCATAGTGGAATTTATTCTGTATGGTGGCATAAAAATGATATGCAGTATCAGAATCTCTATCATAATCAATGCTGCACTCTGCAAAGATATCAGTTATCTGTTGCCATATTCTGCGTTCGCTGGCACGGGCTGAATGAATTAAAAGGAAGATGGCTTCTTACGGTGAAGGAATTACAGAAAACCATTATGGAGAAAGGACGGATGTTATATGAACGAATTACAGGATACTTTAGAGGAGATCATGAAGATTTTCAAATGTCAGGAAGACATGCTGGACATTCTGGAGAACGAGAAGTCTCAAAACATCTTCAGAGAAGCCAAGACAAAGGCAGACTGTATCAATGGTGCTATGGCTGCTTGACCAATCTGTGCTGTGATCCTTAAATGCAGGATACAAAAATCCGGTCTCTTTGATTTCCTCAAATAATTGCCAGATACTTCCCGGTTTTCTGCTTTCATCTGGAATCCTGTACTCTTTTAACTGTTCATTTGTCTTTGAGATCAGCACCGTCTTTGCAAGTTCTAAGTTTTTGGCTCTTTCGGATGCAGACAATTTTAAGAAATGCGTATTGAATGTTCCATCCACATATCCCTCTTCATCAAAATATGCGCCTGCGATCCGGTCTATGGATGCCCGTGCGGGCGTCATCCGTCTGGGGTGAGTTCTAGCATGTCGTCGCGATTGATCATTTTAATCCCCATTCCTGCGCTGTTTTTTGCACATATCCAGTTTGTGCCGGGGCACAAATCTCCATATCATAATAGCTATTTTAACTGATTTAATATCTTTTTCTCATTCATTCTCGTAAAATCGCTCAGTCTGTATGAGCGTATTCTCTCCTTCACGATCACCGGCACTAAAAAACCATTTGCCGAGAGTTTTGCACACCTGTTTATGATCGTTTTACTGGTCACTCCCACCAACTTGCTGACATCAATCGGCGCAAATTCATACAAATGTTTTTTTATCAGAAATACCAACAGCTCTTTCTCCTTCGCATTCAGATAAGACAATCCGACAAGCAGATCCTCCTCACTGGATTCCCTGGACAACTCGCATACTTTCGCGGAATATAATTCCATCATGCGCAGGAAATAATCTACCCATATCTCCGGATGCGGCGGATTATCCCTCCCGGAATAATACAGTGCCGGAAGTCCCATCTGCAAGGATCGGTAATACTCTTCGGCATCATATGCAAAATACTCTTCTAAAGAACCGATCCCATAAAACCCATATCCATTCAGGTCTAATATATACCCGGACATCAGTCTTGCCGTTCTTCCGTTTCCGTCTTCGAACGGATGGATCGTCACCAGTTGATAATGGACAACTGCAGCAACGATCAGCGGATGATCGTCTGTTGTATTCACATAATTGACCAATTCATCCAAAAGTTCTGGGATATCAATATATTCCGGCGGTATATAATCGGCATTTCCCGTCTCCGAATCATACACTGCAAACAAAAATCCCGGCGGCATGGCTCCCCTCAGCCCAATTTTTTCCTTAGATGCTCCTTTTTCCACTAACGCCTGAATCTCCAGAATCAATTCCTTAGAAAACGGGACTTTATCTTTTACCTTCTTTTCTAAAAGACACAATGCCATGAAGTAATTCCTTACTTCCTGCTCCGGCTTTAAGAAATGTCTGTGCGGATCACTTTCGATTGCGGCATCTGCCTGTCCCTCTGTGAGCGGATTTCCCTCTATTTTATTGGATGCATAGGAACTTTTCTTCTTGGAATTTTTTCTTAACTTATTTGCGGTAATACTCGGTATATGAACATTGCCCATTGAGAATTTATTTTTATCAATCTGTGATATCCTCTTTAGAATATTGTTCGTAAGTGTAACATGGATCATTTTGCTCCCTCCTGCATCATTCTATTATACCGGATTTCCGTAATTTATTCCATTAAATTTACACTATTTTTACACTATTTTTCACTATTCTTTCACTATTTTTCTCTTAATTGCTTTCCTTTTTTACACAAGCCCCTGAATCAGGATAAACAGAATCAGCAGCGGCAATATAAACTGAAAATACGGTTTTAATTTTTTGGAGATCTTAAGTCCCTCTCCCGTGTTTGCTTCGTCGATATATTTGTCAAATCCCCATCCCCACTTCGTTACGCTAAACAGCAGATAGATCAGTGAACCGATCGGCAAAAGCAGATTGCTGACGATAAAATCCTCACTGTCAAGTATATCGCGGCTGCCTATCAGATGCAGGCTGCTCCACACATTATAGCCTAATACGCACGGAATACTTGCGATTAGAATGATCACTGCGTTGATGAACGCAGCTTTCTTTCTGCTCCATTGAAACATGTCCATACAAAATGACATGATGTTTTCAAATACCGCCATGACTGTTGAAAAGCTGGCAAACGTCATAAACAGGAAAAACAGACATCCCCAGATACGTCCACCCGCCATATTGACAAATACATTTGGAAGCGTGATAAAGATCAGGCTGGGACCGGCATCCACTTCCACACCATAGCTGAAGCATGCCGGGAAAATGATCAGTCCTGACATGATCGCAACAAAAGTGTCAAGTCCACAGATCTGTGCTCCCTCACCGGCAAGTGAATGTTCTTTTCCCATATAACTTCCAAAGATCTCCATTGCCGCAACACCAAGACTTAAGGTGAAAAATGCCTGGTTCATAGCCGCTGTGATCACATTTTTAAGTCCTGTCTCTGCAACTGTATCCAGATCCGGTACAAGATAAAATTTCACACCCTCAGCTGCCCCCTGCAATGTGATACTATGCACCGCAAGAACAACGATCAAAATTAACAATGCACTCATCATAAACTTGCTTATTTTTTCCAGTCCATTCTGCAATCCCCTGCTGCACACAAAAAATCCAAGTACTACCGTAAGGATCATCCAGAATGCCATCTGCAAGGGATCTGCAAGAAGATTTCCAAATGCTGCTGCCGTGTCATCCGCTGTCATTCCGGTCAGAAATTCACCTTTTAAAAATTTGAAAAAATAAGATACCATCCAGCCAGAGACTGTCGTGTAATACATCATCAGCATATAGCAGCCAAACATTGCGATCCAGCCGTGAATATGCCATTTACTGCCTTCTTTTTCGAGTGTCTTATATCCTAATACAGCGCTGTTCCTGCTTGCCCGTCCCACAGCAAGTTCCATTGTAAGCACAGGAAGTCCCATTGCAACGAGAAAGATCAGGTAAAATAATACAAAGATTCCGCCACCGTTTTGTCCAGCCACATAAGGGAATCGCCATACGTTTCCAATTCCGATTGCACAGCCTGCGCTCACGAGTAAAAATCCCAAACGGGATTTGAAAGATTCTCTTTTCATATTTTTTACTCCATTTCTGGTTTTTTATTGTTATTAAGGTGGATTTTAAATGATATGATACATTTATTATTTTGAGGATTCAAATTCTTTTAATGCCGCAAGTGCCTGTCCGCCAAGCAGATACAGGATTCCTGTATTAAAAATGGTCATCAGTCCGATTCCTACATCGCCAAGATCCCATACAAAAGTATATGCTGCAATTCCTCCAATAAAAAGCATAACCAAGGCAAGTATCTTATACAATGTCTGCCAGATCCATTTGTCACCAAACAGATAAGCAACATTGCTTCTGGCATAAAACAGAATACCTAAGAATGTGGAAAAACTGAATAAAAACAGTGTCACGGCGATGAATATCACGCCAAATTCACCCAGATGATAGCGCATTGCCGATTGAAGCAGATCCATGCCCTCTTTTCCCGCCACGACATTTTCCGGTGCTGTAAGCATGATCATTGCAGTACAGCTGCAGATCACGATCGTATCAATAAATACACCAAGTGCCTGTGTCAGTCCGGCGCTGACCGGCGTCTCACATTCGGCTGCTGCGGCAGCACATGGTGCAGAGCCGGAACCGGCTTCATTTGAAAACAATCCCCTTTTTACGCCATTCATAAGGACAGCGCCGAAGCCGCCGGAGACTGCCTGCCTGAGTCCAAACGCCTCCTCAAAAATCCGACCAAAAACCGCCGGAATGCTACCAATATTTTTCAGGATAATAAATATTGTAATTACAAAATAGCAGACCGCCATAACCGGCACGACCACGTCAAGCACTTTTACCGTCGCATTTTTCCGAAGGACGATCACCGCCGCAATCGCAACCAGTACGATTGTTGTGTAGAGTGGCGGAATGCCAAATGCATTTTCAAAGGATGATGCCACGGAGTTACTGATAACCTGGCTGATGCCGCACCAACAGATCAGTCCTGAAATTGCAAAAAGTACCGCGATCAGCACATGCTTTTTCTTCTTTTTTAATTTTTCTTCACAGAAATGATGGATATAATATGCGGGACCTCCGCGATATCCGCCATACAAAGGATCTTTCTCCTTGTGTAACTGTGCGAGCGTCCCCTCCACAAATGCGGTCGAGGAACCGATCAGCGCTGTCACCCACATCCAGAACACAGCACCGGCACCGCCTGCTGAGATTGCCGCTACAACGCCTACCAGATTTCCCATGCCGACTCTGGTAGCCGTCGATACGATCAGCGTCTGGAATGTGGAAAGACTGTCCTTATTTTCCTTTTTTGCCATAAGTGCTTTTATCATATCCGGGAAAAGCCTGACCGGCAAAAATCTTGTGCGGATCGTAAAATAGATTCCTGTCGGAATCAGAAGAATTACAAGTAAAGAAATACCTATGCTGCTTTCCTGCGGCAAAGGGATCGTAATCAGATCTCCCCATAAAAATGCGTAGACCTTTTCAATAACCGAGACTATCATAGTATATACCTTTTCCATCCTTAGTTTGTACTTTCTCTATCATACTATAGATTGTCTCTTTCATGCAATAAACAAAAAAAAGATCCGCAGCATAAGCCACGGATCTTGTCTACCGTTTATACCACTCATTTTTTACAAATAAAGTGCACTCCATTTTATGTCTGATATTTTTATTCTGTTAAATTTTCAATTTCCGGAACTTTAAATTTCTGGATCATTCCCTGCAGACTCTCTGCCTCACTGCTCATCTCCTGACTGGCAGCCGCACACTCCTCAGATGTTGCAGAATTTGTCTGCACAACATCATTGATCTGCTCAATTCCCTCATTGATCTGCTGGATTTCTGTTGTCTGTGTCTCTAATGTATCCGCAATATGTGTAACTTCTTCCGTAATCTGCTTAGAGTTCTCTGCTACCTCCTCCAGCTGTGCCGCAGTCTCTTCCGCAATTATCATACCTTTTTCTACCGCATTCACAGATGTTTCGATCAGTGATGCTGATTCTTTTGCCGCCTGGGCACTCTGTTCAGCTAATAAATTTACCTGATTCGCTACAACTGCAAATCCTTTTCCTGCCTCTCCGGCCCTTGCCGCTTCAATAGAAGCATTCAACGCCAGCAGATTTGTCTGGGAAGCAATTTCATTAATTGTTGCAATAATCTTATCAATCTCTTTTGATGCCTCATTAATCTCATGCATAGAAGCAACCATTTCATGCATCTTACCATTGCTGCCTGAAATGGCATTTCCAAGTTCATCCACTCTTCCACTGATTGCTTTTGCAGATTGTGAATTTTTTTCTACCTGTTCAGAAACTCCGGCAACTGTAGCCGTCAGTTCTTCTACAACCGCTGCCTGATTCGTAGCTCCATCTGCAAGATCATTGGAACTTGATGCCACCTGGTCTGCTGCACTTGAAACCTCACTCGAAACATTTTTAATTCCTTTGATCGTTTCTGCCATACTCTTCTCAAATGACATGAAAGAATTTAAAATACCGACAAAATCTCCCTTCCACTCTACTTCCGGCTGAACATCAAAATTTCCTTCTGAGAACAGTTTCATTGCACGATCAATATCATCTACATAAGTTCCCAAAATACGAATTGATTTGCGCATACTGTGCGCCAGTCTTCCAATCTCATCCTCCGAATGATATTCCAGCGTACTGTGTAAATTTCCTTCTGTCAGTTCCTTTGCAACGTCTTCCACTGCACGTAACGGATCCAGAATTGTTTCAAGTACCTTTTTACTTGTTACCTTAGCCAGTGTGCATGCATAAACCAGACAGATAATAATACACACAATTCCTGCAACAGCAAAAATAATTGTAGTTCTTGCAGACTGCTCACTTACTTCATCTGTGATCTCATCTAATCTTATGGCAATTTCCACAAGTTTATTTAATGCAGGTGTACAACTATTAAAAATTTCATCAATCGCTTTCTCTTTTTCGCCATTTTTAATTTCTTCTATAATCGAATAACCAATGTTTCCCCAATCAGAAAGAGCAGATGCATACTCATTATATTCCTCATCCGGTAAGACTTTGGTTTTCTTTAATATTTCCAGCTGCGAATCCACTTCTGTAAGCTGCTTTTTTACAGTCTGCTCATAACTGTCATAAGCAGATGTATCATTATTTAATGCCATTTCCCTGATATTTCTCGCTGACGCATTCACATTGATCCTGCAGATTTTTACCGCCTGATCCGCAGCATTGACATCATCTATATAATGTAACATATTAGCAAATAACACACCTATGACCACGATAGAAAACAGCCCCGAAATCAACATCATAATAATGACTTTTCTGTAGCCATAGTTTATCCTTTCCTTCAAACGCATATTTTCCAATTTGTTTTTCATTGTACTCTTTTGTGACAACATAGATTGTTATTTCCTTTCTCTTTGAATTTTTTGAATTTTTACTCTTATATACCAAAATCCATTTTCAAAGTCAATAAGGTTTCGGTTTAAATTTTATATTCTATTTTTCACATAATATTCAGTACTCCCATCCCCAAAAAATTCAGCACTTTTACCAAAAAAGGAAACCACCACACCCCGGCTCCCGGTTTGTGATGGTTTCCTATTATATTATTCTGTCCATTTCTTAAATTCTTCATCCGTACATTTCACATAATGTGTCCCGGACACCAGATGATCCGTTCCTTTATTGTAATCAATGCCGGAAGTCTTGTAATCGTAGCTCAATGCCACACGATTCTTTTCCACGACCGGATTCGGTGCAGGTATCGCAGAAAGAAGGCTCTTCGTATATGGGTGGATTGGATTCTCAAAGATTTCCTCCGTTGTTCCGGTCTCTAAAAGATGTCCCAGATGAAGTACCCCGATGCGATCCGAAATATATTTGACCATGGAAAGGTCATGTGCGATAAACAGATAAGCAGTTCCGGTCTCCTGCTGGATATCCTTCATCAGGTTTACAACCTGTGCCTGAATGGAAACGTCCAGCGCAGAGATACACTCATCTGCAATGATCAGTTTCGGGTTCATGATCAGCGCTCTCGCAATTCCGACACGCTGTCTCTGTCCACCGGAAAACTGATGCGGATAACGGCCCGCATGCTCCGGCGCAAGTCCAACCTTTGCCAGAATATTTTTGATCTTTTCCTCACGCTCCGCGCGTGTCTTGTACATGTGATGGATATCTAAGCCCTCGCCAATGATGTCGCGCACTTTTTTTCTTGGATTTAAAGATGCCATCGGGTCCTGGAAGATCATCTGCATCTGTGTGCGCAGTGCCTGGCTGTTTGCCTTATTGATCTTTCCGCTGATGTCCATTCCATTGAAATTGATCTCGCCGGCAGTCGGATCATATAGTCTTATGATGCTTCTTCCGATCGTTGATTTTCCGGAACCGGATTCGCCGACCAGACCATATGTCTCACCCGGATAGATCTGGAAACTTACGTTTTCTACCGCATGCACGGTATATGTATTACTTACCTTAAAATATTGTTTCAAGCCTTTCACGGTAAGAAGAGGCTTACTGTTTTCATTCACCGTCATCGATCTTAGCCTCCTTCTTCATTCGCGCAATACGCTCTTTTAATTCAAGCGGCATCTCTGCCTTCGGTGCCCGCGGATCTAACAGCCAGGTTGCCGCATAATGCGTATCTGTGATCTGGAACATTGGCGGCTCAGCCTTGTCATCGATCTCAAGCGCAAACTGGTTACGCGGTGCAAACGCATCGCCCGGTTTCTCGTTTAACAGGTTTGGCGGCGAACCAGGGATCGTGTAAAGCCTCTCGTCCGCGGTATCAAGATCAGGCATTGCGGAGAGCAGTCCCCATGTATACGGATGCTTCGGATCATAGAATATCTCATTGATCGTACCTTTCTCGACGATTTTTCCGGCATACATGACATTGACGTAATCTGCAACTTTGGCAACCACGCCGAGGTCATGTGTGATGTAAATAACGGAAATGCCTCTCTCTTTCTGTACTCTGCGGATCAGCTCGATGATCTTTGCCTGAATCGTAACATCCAGTGCAGTCGTCGGCTCATCACAGATCAGAAGATCCGGGTTACAGGCAAGCGCGATGGCAATGACCACACGCTGTCTCATACCACCGGAGAGCTGATGCGGATAGTTTTTCATACGTTTTTCTGCATCCTCGATGCCAACCTCTTTTAAAAGTTCTACTGCCTTATCCCAGGCTTCTTTCTTCGGTGTCTTAAAATGCCAGATCATACCTTCCATGATCTGTTTTCCGATCGTCATGGTCGGATCAAGACTTGTCATCGGATCCTGGAATACCATGGCAATTCTTTTTCCATTGATATGGCGTCTGATCCACTTTTTATCTTTTGTTAAAATGTCTACCGTCTGCGGCGTTCCATCCGCATGATGATAGGAAAATTCTATGGTACCGCCTGTTACTTTTGCATTGGATGCCAAAATACCCATGGCAGCTTTCATTGTTACGGATTTACCGGAGCCGGACTCACCAACGATCGCAACTGTCTCACCCTTCATCAGGTCAATATTGACTCCACGGATAGCGTGCACGCTTCCTGCAGTTGTCTGAAACGTAATATCCAGGTCCCGTATTTTTAAAATCTGTTCTTTCGTCTCTGACATATACGAATCCCCTTTCTTACATTTCTTTCAGCTTCGGATCTAATGCTTCACGTAAACCATCTGCTACAAGGTTAAAGCTTAACATCAGAAGCGCCATTACAACGATCGGCGGAATGATCTGGTACGGATGTGTGGTAAAACTGTTAAATCCTTCGGAGATCAGTGAACCAAGTGAACACTGCGGCACCGGAATACCAAGACCTACGAAACTTAAGAACGCCTCGGTAAAGATCGCTGTCGGGATGGAGAACATTACCTGTGTAATGATCGGTCCAATGATATTTGGCAGAACTTCTTTAAAGATAATAAAGAAATTTCCTGCTCCAAGTGTCCGTGATGCAAGTACAAATTCCTGCTCCTTTAATTTGAGCATCTCAGCTCTTGCGATACGGCTCATGCCGACCCACTCTGTCAGCATCAATGCAAAAATAATGGTAAGCATACCCGGCTGCAGTACTAATAATAAAAGAGTTACGATAACAAGACGCGGAATACCGTTCGCGACCTCCAGAAACCGCTGCATGAACATATCGACTTTCCCGCCAAAATATCCGGAGATCAGTCCATAGCTCATACCGATCACCATATCGATGATAGCGGCTGCTACGGCGATAATCAGGGAAACGCGTGCGCCGGACCAGGTACGTGTCCAGATATCACGTCCGAAGTTATCACTTCCGAACCAGTAGTAAAGATCATCTAAGCCTTTTTCTTCATAGTAATTGATCTTTTTTGTTCCGGTCGTTGTTTTCATGCCCTCACTGCCATCGAAGATGCCAATTTTTTCCAGACCTTTTACCCTCGGTGCAAAGTTTTTCTGTGTCAGTGACTGTTCGGAGTAACTGAAATCATTCATCCCCGGGCCAATAATTGCAAATACCGTAATGATAATGATCAGGATCAGACCGATCACTGCACTGATTTTTTTGAAATAGCGGATCAATACGTCTTTCCAGAAACTCTGTGCTGCAAAGTTGTCATCTAACGCAAGTTCGCCATCCGTATGTTTAAATTTAAAATCCGCCTCGACCGGTATGTAGCCGGCAGCATCATTTCCCACATTCATGGTATTTTCCTGTGACACCATATCAGTCTCCTTTCTTTGCCAGACGAATTCTCGGGTCAATGATTCCGTAAAGGATATCTACCACAAGCATGATGGCAATGTACATTGCAGAATAAATAAAGCTTAATGCGATAACCACGTTGTAGTCGTTCGACTGAATGGCATTTACCAGAAGACTTCCGACACCCGGTATTGCAAATATTTTTTCAACAACCAGAGAACCGGTCATCAGATCGACAATCAGCGGTGCAAGCACGGTGATGATCGGGATCAGTGCATTTCGCAGTGCATGTTTAAAAATCAGCGCTGAACCCGAAATTCCTTTGCTCTCCGCAAGCAGCATATAATCGCTGCCGAGTACCTCAAGCATTTCACTTCGTGTAAAACGCGCAATCGACGCCATCGTAAACATCGAAAGTGATATACTAGGCAGCACGCTCGATCCGAAGATATCGCTCTCCGAAAACAGCATCGGGAACCACCCTAATTTAAATCCGAAGTTATAGCTGAGTGCCAGCGCGAACACATACGACGGTACCGACACACCGATAACTGAAATGATCGTCGCTAACGAATCCCATATCGTGTCATGTTTTAATGCAGCGAGAAGTCCAAGCAAAAGCCCGACCACGGCACCAATCAACACCGCATATCCTCCGATACTGATGGAGATCGGAAGTCTTGTCTTTATCAACTGGGAAATTGGTGTATTCTTTGAGATATTGTAACTTACGCCGAGATCTCCCTTTAACATATTGCCTACATATTTCACAAACTGTACCGGCAATGGCTGATCCAGTCCATATTTCGTATACAGCGCTGCTCTCTGGTCTGCATTTAACTTTTCATCGTTGAATGGAGAACCTGGCATCAGCTGCATTAAAATAAACAGAACGAGCAAAATTGCAAGCAACGTAAACAAAGACGTTACAATTCTCTTAAGTGCATATTTTTTCACGTTCTAATCCTCCTTTAGTTTTGCGGAGCAAAATGCGACTGCCTTTGCAGGAGCAGAGGATTTTCCTCCTTGTTTTTCCGTTCACGACATAGGAAATTCCTGCCTCATTTCCTATAGCGTCAACAATATGATGAAATTGCCGCACCAAAGTTTTGCACTTTAGTGCGGCTATATTCATTTTCCTGCAAAACAGAATATTTACTGTTTCAACACTTTTTTATTCGGTCTTTACAGCATCTTTGTATACACGGTTGATAGCTACCGGATGATACTCAACGCCTGTTACTTTAGAAGAAAGCATCTCTGCGTTGCACTGTGTGTAAAGCGGATAAATAACTGCCTCATCCATAACGATCTTCTCAGCATCGTAAAGTCTTGCCCAGCGTCCCTCTGCATCTGTGCAAAGATCACCGGTTGTACACTCATCAATGATTGCATCGTAATCTGCGTTGCTCCACAGACCGTAGTTGTTAGAGTTATCTGTTACCCACATTCCAAGATATGTCATTGGATCTGCGTAGTCCGGTCCCCAACGTGTTAAACCTAACTGGAAGTTACCGTTCTGCATGTCTTCCACACGCTGTTTCTTCGGCTCAACAACCAGGTTTACGGTCAGTCCCGGAAGAGCTGTCTCCCACTGCTCTTTTAATACCTGCGCTACTTTCTGAGGTGCGTCATCTGCATCTACTACCATGTCTAAAGTGATCTCAGATTCACCAAGTTCCTCTAAACCTTTTGCCCAGTAATCTGCTGCTTTTGCAGTATCATAAGCACATACATCAGAGAATTTTGTCTGATCTTCGGAGAAGTCAGATCCGTCCGGACCTGCTGCGAACTGCATTGGAACTGCTGTGTATGTAGAAGCAGAACCATCTTTTAATACATCTGCTGTGATGGAATCACGGTCGATTGCCATTGTCATTGCAAGACGTATATTTAAGTTTGCGAGTTCAGGAACAGAATTCATATTCGGGCTGACATACCATAAGTAGCCTGCACCAACAGTTGTGAATTCAGGATCGTCTTTTACCTGGTCAACCTGCTCACCGTTTACTAATGTTGTATCAAGTGCACCTGTCTGGTAGCTCATTAATGCCTGCTGTGAATCCTGGATTACCTGATAACTTAATCCGGAAAGTTTTACTCTGTCGGTATCATAGTAGTCTGCATTTTTTGTTAAATGGAATGCAGTTGCTGCCGGCTGATAAGAATCCAACACAAATGCACCGTTTGATAATACTGTCTCAGGACTTGTTGCAAATGTATCTCCACAGGAAGTAAAGAACTCCTCATTTACCGGATAGAAAGTCGGGAAATACATCAGAGAAGTGAAATAGCTGACTGGTACATTCAGTTCGACCTGAAGTGTATTGTCGTCTACTGCTGTCACACCAAGTTCACTCTTGTCTTTCTCACCTGCGATGATCTCTGCTGCATTTTTAATCTGACCGATATCGCTTAACATATATGCATACTCAGATGCGACATCCGGATCAACAGCTCTCTGCCATCCGAATACGAAATCTGCTGCGGTAACCGGTGTGCCGTTGCTCCATTTTGCATCGGTACGAAGATGGAATGTATAAGTTAAACCATCGTCTGATAAATCATAGCTTTCTGCGATTGCCGGAACTGCCTGTCCGTCTGCATCCATCTGCATCAGACCGTCGGTGTAATCAGCGATTACCTCAAAGGATGTTCCGTCGGTAGCCTGCTGCGGATCGAGTGACTCGACCGGAGTTTCAAGCATAACATTCATGTCTGATGCGCTTGCTGCGGCATCTGTTCCTGCAGCATCTGTTCCTGCAGCATCACCTGCTGCACTGCCTGTCTCTGTGCCTGTGGTTGTTCCCTGTGTTGCAGAAGAACTGTTCCCGCCACAGCCTGCAAGACCAAGCATCATTGTTCCGGCCATCAAAATAGCCAAAACTGCTTTGGTTTTTTTCATAATAGTAATCCTCCTTGTTTTGCGGAGCAAAATGCGACTGCCTTTGCAGGAGCAGAGGATTTTCCTCCTTGTTTTTGCGAAGCAAAAATCCGAGTCCTCTGACGAGGAGAGGATTTTCCTCCTTAATAAAAATGCGCAAAGATGGCTCTTTTTCTCTGCGCCCCTTTACGCTGATAACACTTTATCACATTGCATTGTAAAATGCAAGTATTATGTTATACATTTTGTACTTTTGTACTAATTTTTTTTATTATATTCTGTTTTGTCTATTTTTTTCTAAAAACAGGCAAATTCACACACAAAAAAATAGGTGAAATACCTTTTCATGTATTTCACCCATAATTTTTTTCATCTTCCTCATGTTCCCTGCATCAATATTTTAAATATTTTTGTAAGAATTATTTTGTAAGGTCTTTTATAACTTCCCCTGCAAGGATCAGACCTGCCACAGACGGTACAAATGCGATACTTCCCGGAATATCACGGCGTTCTGTACATTTATGGACTGTTCCAGGCGGGCAGACACAATGTGAACGGCAGCTGATACTCATATCTTCGATCGGTCTTGTCGGCTGTTCCTTAGAATATACAACTTTTAATTTTTTGACGCCACGTTTTTTTAACTCACGGCGCATGACGCGGGCAAGCGGACAGACTGTCGTCTTATAAATATCTGCTACTTCAAATTTGGTCGGATCTAATTTATTGCCGGCTCCCATACAGCTGATCACCGGTACGTTACACTCTTTTGCCCGCATGATGATCTCTAATTTGGCTGTAACTGTATCTACTGCATCCACGACATAATCATATTCGGAAAAATCAAACTCATGTGCATTTTCCGGCAGATAAAAACATTTTCTTGCTTCCACCTTCGCATCCGGATTGATCTCTAAGATGCGCTCTGTCATCACATCAACTTTATATTTTCCAACTGTCTTTCTGGTTGCAATGATCTGACGGTTAATATTGGTCAGGCAGACCTTGTCGTCATCCACGATCACAAAAGATCCGACTCCGCTTCTTGCAAGTGCCTCCACAACATAGCCGCCAACTCCGCCGATCCCAAAGACCGCAACTTTCGCATTGGCAAGCCGTTCCATATTATCCGCCCCAAGTAATAACTGGGTTCTCGAAAATTGATTTAACATATCCTGTATATCTCCTGTTATCTCTATTGCTATTTCACTATAGTGTCTCATTCATACTTCCCATACGGTATCCACCAAGATCAAGTGTCACATAGGAAAATCCCAGTTGTTTCAGGTAAGAATAAATCTTTTCCCGGTTTTCCCCGGAAACCAGTCTCTCAATCTCATCCGGCAGCACTTCAATACGCGCAATATCCCCATGGATTCTTACGCGCACCTGATGAAATCCCAGATCAAGCAATAACTGTTCTGCCTTATCTACCATACCAAGTTTTTCTTCAGAGATCGTCTCTCCATAAACAAACCGGGAGGAAAGGCACGCAAATGACTGCTTGTCCCATGTCGGCAATCCCATTTCTTTGGAAAGTGTGCGGATCTCTTTTTTATTCAGTAAGGCCTCTCTGAGCGGACTTTTGATTCCAAGTTCTGCTACGGCTACAAGTCCCGGACGATAATCGCCGTTATCATCCATATTCGAACCCTCTGCTACGGCATTGATCTGATATTCATTTGCGATTTCAAGTATTTTTTCAAACAGCTCATGCTTGCAAAGGTAACAGCGGTTCTTCGGATTCTGCCGGAATCCCTCGATATCAAGTTCTTCTGACTTGCACACGATATGTCTGATTCCCTGTTCCTTGCAAAACTGCTTTGCCTCCTCTAACTCCCTTTTCGGAAAAGAACAGGAGGATGCGGTAACTGCGATCACATGATCTGCACCAAGTGTTTCTTTAGCAGCGGCAAGCAGAAATGTAGAATCCACTCCGCTGGAAAATGCAACGGCAACACTGCCCAATGATTTTAAATATTCCTGTAAATTTTTATATTTTTCCTGTACTGACTGCATAACAATCCTTCTTCTTACTGCCTTTTTATAAAAACTATATTTTTCCATTAATTCCTAGTTTTCTCATAGGTTCTATGTATTTTAACATGATATGATGTGAGTGTCAAAAGATATGACAAAGCGGACGTCAAATGCTTCTGCATCCAGCGCCCGCTTCCGTCTAATCCAGTCTTACCACTGCATAATCACCCATAGCATGATTGACATAAAAGATCACATATACTTTCCCATCATGCATGTAAGATTCTCCTGTTGTCTCATCTGTTCCATAATCCTCCGGATCGCCATCAAAATGAGCAAGGCTTGCTGCAAGTGATTCCTCTGTCGGTTCCATCCAGATAAAATTAAATTCCAAAATATCCTTCATCGTGATTTCTGCAGAAGGATTTCCATCTGCATCCAGTACCGTATACCCCTGCGCGCTGCCTCCATCCTCTTTCCCGGCAAATAAAATTTTTGCTGTCTGATCCGGATCGGCAAAATCAGAAAATGTCATTTTTTCGCCGGTCTTCATGTTAATGTTAACGGATGTAAGTGCTGCGGACGGATGTGCCGCTCCCTCATAATTATAATAACCCTGACAGGTCAATGACAATATATCCTGCGTCTGTTCCTGTACGGTGTAGGTAAGCATTACAGAATCGTTTGCGCCAAGGCTCATCTCCTCTGTATCTCCTGTCATTTCCCCGGCAGCCTCTTTCGCAGTAGTTTCAAAGTAGTTATTCCATTCTTCCTGCTTGTCGGTATTACTCCATCCTGTGATCTTCGGGTAAGAAATATCAACCAGCTCTGTTTTTTTATAACTTACCATCTCTACCTGATAATCACTCTGTGCTTCCTGTTCTGCTTCTGTCCCATCGGCAATGTCTGTTGTTTCTGCCCGCTGTGTATCTCCAGAAGATTCTGTGTCATCTGCCTGTGCCTCATTCTGTACCGTGCTTTCACTCGTTTCCTGACGGTCTGCGCTATTGTCCGCACCGATACTCTTATTTTCACCACAGCCTGCTGCAAACATCAATGACAGTGACAATGCTACAATCAATATAAAGTTTCTTTTTTTCATGCAAAATTCCTTTCCTCTGCAGACAGACTAATCTGCCATCCTCTACTGCTCTAAAAATTTTACAATATCCTCTGGTTTCTCTGCAAAATGTGTTGCTCCATGTTCGATCAGAAACTCCTTATCACGGAATCCCCAGAGTACCGAGATACATGGCAGTCCGGAATTTTTTGCTGTCATGACATCCACATCTGAATCCCCGATATAGACGGCTGTATCAGCAGATTTACCCAGTTCTTCCAGTGCAGTTTTTACCATATCCGGTGCCGGTTTTCTCGCCACACCTTCGCGTTCTCCGATCGCAGCCTGCACGATACCTTCAAAATAAATTTCATTCAATTCTTTGACGGCAAAATCAATCTTATTAGAAACGATCGCAAGGGCATAACCTTTTTCTTTTAATTCACGAAGCAGCGGAACCACACCATCATAGGCTCTGGTTTTGTCATTGCAGTGCTCTCCATAATATTTTTTAAATATGGAAAATGTTTCTTCAAATTTTGGATTATCAAATCCTCCCGGAACAGAAAGTTCCATCAGACGACGCACACCGTTTCCAACGAATGAACGCACTTCACCGATCGTGCGCTCCGGCATCTGCATCGTACGCAGTGCATGATTGGTGGCATCCGCCAAATCCTCTAACGTATTCAATAAAGTTCCATCCAGGTCAAAAACGACTGTTTCATACTTTTTCATAATGAACCTCATTTCCAGACAGCTTATATTTCACACTGCCATTATCTTCCTGATATTGACTCTTACGGTTTCCGCAGGCACCTGTTTGTAATCTTCTAATTAGCACTCACGTTCCCCGCAGGCATCTGTTTGTGATCTTCTAATTAACACTCACGTTTCCGGCAAGCACCTGTTTGTAATCTTCATAATTTTTTGCCAGAAGCGCAGGTGTGTCAAGCCCATACGGACATTTGCTCTTACACTTATTGCAATGTAAGCAGTTTTCAATTTTCTTCATCTTAGCCTGAACCTCAGGTGTGAGCTGCAGCGCTGACGGGGAACGACGGAGCAGTAATGACATGCGGGCACAGTTGTTGATCTCGATACCCGCCGGACACGGCATACAATAACCACATCCGCGGCAGAAATCTCCCGCAAGTTCTTTTCTGTCATGCTCGATCAGCGCACGGATCTCATCGGTCATAGCTGGCGGATTGTCAATATAAGAAATAAATTCGTCCAACTCTTTTTCTCTCTGCACGCCCCAGATCGGCAGTACATTTTCATACTGCGCTTCAAATGCATAGGCTGCTGCCGAATTTGTGATCAGTCCACCGGAAAGTGCCTTCATCGCAATAAAGCCCATATTTGCCTTTTTGCATTTTTCCACCAGAGCAATATCTTTATCTGTTGCCAGATAGCAGAACGGGAACTGTAATGTCTCGTACAATCCGGATTCGATCGCTTCCTCGGCAACTGCAAGTCTGTGGTTTGTAATACCGATATGACGGATCTTTCCCTGTGCTTTTGCTTCGAGCATTGCTTCATAAAGTCCTGTTCCATCCCCCGGTTTCGGGCAGAAAGACGGATTGTGGAACTGATAAATATCAATGTAATCCGTTCTTAAATTATGCAAAGAAATGCCCAGCTGCTCCCAGAATTCGTCTGCATTATTTGCCGCTGTTTTCGTTGCAATATAAACTTTCTCACGCATTCCATCAAATGCTTCACCTAACTTTTCCTCGCTGTCCGTGTAGAAACGCGCTGTGTCAAAAAATGTAATGCCCGCTTCATACGCTTTTCTCGCCAGTTTTACCGCATCCTCCGTACTGACTCTCTGGATCGGCAACGCACCGAATCCATTTTTATTTACTTTGATCCCTGTACTTCCTAGTACTACCGCTTCCATAACTCTTATTGTTTTCCTCCTTAAATCGTATTTTAACCACTATTTGCTCCCAGCCTCATCTATGCATTCTATTGTTTTAGATATGGGAAAAATAACTCACTCTTATTTCGCTTATCAAACATATTGTTATACTGCAGTATCTCATAGTTTTTCAGCCATCTGGCATCCTCACCGGCCGCATCCTCCACATGCAAAAATCTTCCCTGTGATTTTGAATAAAAACCTCTGGAATTGACTGCAGGAATTTCTTCCATCATGTCAGCTAAAAACTGGTTATATGCCGGAAGCGTGATGCCCGCACGCTCTAATGCCAATGTAGACAGATAATTAAGACTTGTCAACTCAACATTTTCTTTTTCGCTGTCATAATTTGTCCAGATGAAAAATGGTACTGTATAGAGATTTTCAAGTTCCGACAGCGTCAGTCCCCCCAGACCTTTTCCATTCAGATACGGATAAAAGCTGGATGATAAACTTGGCTGATGATCTCCGAAAAAGACGATCTCCACCGGATCATCCACTTTTTCAAAATAGGAGATCAGATACTCTAATGCAGAATCACTCTCATGAATCAATGACAGATACTGGTTCACATCCGGATAATTGATACCGAGCATCCGTGCCTTTTCATCAAAATTATCATATTTTTCCGTATAACCACCATGATTCTGCATGGAAATACTCATGATAAATAAATCTTCATTGGACTTTTTGCTCTCATAACGGTCAACGATCTTTTCATACAGTTCCTGATCTGTAATATAATCACGTAAGATCTTGGTCTGGTCAAAATCATCTATAAAGTGTGACTCATCAAATCCCATATTCGGATATACAATATTCCTGCTCCATCCGGTCTCATAATAAGGATGCATTGCCACACAGGTATATCCGATATTTTTCAGATCTGACACCAGCGACGTCGGCGTATCGGTAATGTACTGCTGATAGACAACCGAACCGCTCGGAAGAAATGCCATGGAGTTGCCGGTTAAAAATTCCCACTCCGAGTTCGGTGTCTTAGCACCAAATACTGAAGAAAGCGCGTGTCCCTTGATCGTATTATCTTCCAGAGAATCATAAAACGGCGTCAGATCGATATTCGTTGAGAAATTACCCACCACGCTTAAATCCGCATAAGACTCACTCATAACAACAATGATCGTCGGCTTCTTGTCTTTCCCCCCATTATCGGTATCCGTCTCTTTTGCATACTGTTTTTCCAGTTTCTGCACTGCCTCTTTCGAATATCCCTCCGGCTCCGCAATAAAGCAGTCACGGATACTTAACACAAAGTTTAAGATGTAACCGTTTCTATAACTTCCCTTTTGTTCCCATGTTTCTGTCACTACAGTCTGCGTATGTTTTCCTATATATACACAGCAAAGCACGGCAAGTGAAATACAGACGATCGACATTGGAATCCTTTTTTTGAAGGAAACATGCAATTTCCGGATCAGTGCAACATACAACGTGGAAAGAAGTATCACATACCCTGCCCTTGCATCCATGACAAATTCATAATTGCCTGCCACGGATAGTCCTGTCTGAATGGACTTTAAATCACTGAAAATAAATTCATTTCCCCGAAACAAATATACAAAATAGTTGATCCCTGCAAAGGATAAAAGCACAATGTGCGAGATCAGGCAGGTTAAGCCTGTATTATTCGTAAATACCTGGACGACCAGAAAAACTACCAGGCAGCATAATACGTTTAACAGCATTTTGTTATCTGAAATCTTAGCTCTCAGTTCTGCATCCAAAAGCAGGTACTGGATATGATAAGCCGTAAAAATACCGCCGCTTCCCAGCATAAGCGCACTCCACAGCCATGACAGTTTTTCATTTAATTCAATCTTTAAGCTCTTGATTCCAAAATAAAGTACTCCAAAACCAAGCAGCACCCATATCGGAAATCGAATGACTGCAAACAGCACTGCTGCAAACACCATTGCAACTGCAAGCCGGATCAGATTCTCTTTTTCAAAATATAACTTTATCTTCATGGTTTCCTCATAATTCAATCTCTCATAGTCTCTTTTTCAACAAAGTTATTCTATCATTACATACAGATTTGTCAATTTTGTGAAGATTAAACTTTTCTTAGTTTTTTTGATTTTTATTCTTCTGATATTACAGGTCCCGGTAAATGGTGGGTTTTCAATATCAATAAAATACCCCCTGAGCAGATTTATATCATGCCTGCAAAGGAGGTATTTTCCATATTATTTTGTCCGCTTTTTAAAGAAATCATCAATTGATGCATGCAGTTTCTGTGCATCCATGCTCTTTAACAGATAACCGTCCGGCTTTAATGACATCACGTTCATGACTGTCTGTGCATCATTTTTTCCCGTCAGGAAAATGATCGGAATATTCTGAAATTCTGCATCTTCGCGTATCATCTGCATAAACTGCCTGCCGTCGACGATCGGCATTTCATAGTCTAATAAGATCAGATCCGGTATATTTAAGGCAAGGTATTTGATCGCCATTTCGCTGGAATTGACCGGGATCACCTGATATTTATCTTCTAACAGTGTCTTAATATTTCGAAGTATTACCCCCGAATCATCAACTGCTAAAATCGTTCTTTTTTTCATCCTGTAATATTCATCGACCTGCCGTTTGATGTTTTCCACCATCTCCACAACATTGATCGGTCTTATAAAGATATCAGTAAACATCTGTTTTGGAAGTGTTTCCCAGAATTTCTCAAGCTCTTCCACATTTCCCATAACAAATACAGGCGTTTTATGCTTGATCGCATGATCGACGATTACCTTGACACCTACCGCCTTTTTCAAAAGTTCTGCACTTGTACAGATCAGATAGCCCTGTGGCTGTTCTTTTGTGGTAAGCGTTGTTGCCATTGCGATATTTACTACCTTTGCTTTAACCTTTTCTTTTTCAAATGTACTCTCAAATGACTTCATCAGATAACTCTGTTCTTCCATCAAAATAAGAAATTCTCTTTTGTCCTCAAGCATAACATACCTCCTTTAGTCCCGCAATAACTCCGTCATGGTATCTGTCAATTCCATAATCTCTTCCATCGATACATCTGCCACATATACACGCAGCTGATCCATGGATTCTCTTAAACATTCCGGGATCTGATATTCTTCAAGCTGCTGCATGATCAGATCCACTCCGTCAAGATCAAATTGTTCTATGCATTGATGAATCTGCTGTAACGCATCGATCCACTCGCCATCCGAAACTTCTTTTTTGGCAGCTTCCTCCTTATCTGCATAGGGACGGAGTATCGTTTTAAAACCACGGTACATCGTAAGCAGATCCGGTGTTTTTTCCTCAAGCACTGATGTGTCTGCCTGCTTACCACAACTTTCAAGTTCCTTTGCCGCCTCTGATAACGGTACTGCACCGATCAGAAGTGCGGAACTCTTTAACGCATGTACTTCAATGACATAATCATTGATCAGACCTTCTTTCAGGCACTGTTCGATCTTATTTGCCTTGCTGTCGATTGTACGGTAAAAAATCTGGATCGTTTTCATAAGGGCTGCTTTTGAACCACAACGTTTTACCCCCTCTTCAAACGAAAATCCGTCTGTTACTTCCTGTGATCTTTCTGTCTCTGCCGCAGCATCCATATCATCCTCTGTAATAAGTTCTTTTGCCTCTTCCTTAGAAATCTCGTGTATAAGCTCTTTCGGAAGCCATAACTTTAACTGATTACAGATCCGTGTAAACTCAATCGGTTTTGCAACAAAACCATTCATCCCCACATTCAAAAATTCTTTTCTCGCATCTACCATTGCATTTGCAGTGAGTGCAATGATCGGCACTTCTTTTCGTTTTTCATCCGGCAATGCACGAATCTCTTTTGTAGCTTCTATTCCATCCATAACCGGCATCATATGATCCATCAATACCAGATCATATTGTTCCTGCCGAACCATCTTAACTGCCTGCATACCATTTTCCGCGGTATCTATCTGCATCTGAAGCGGCTTTAAAAGCTCCTGCGCAACCACAAGATTCAGATCATTATCATCTACAAGCAAAATATGAGCTTCCGGCGCAATAAACAGATTCTCTGCTTCTTTTTCGATCACACTCTCCTTCTGCTGCTCGTAATTAACAGCAGACATTGGTGTCGCATCAACAATGGTCTGTTCTATCGTAAAGTAAAACTTACTTCCCTTGCCATATTCGCTTTCTACTTCAATGACTCCTCCCATCATATTGACTAAATTCTGGGAAATTGTCAACCCCAGTCCGGTTCCTTCCACATAACGGTTTCTGTCCATCTCCACGCGCTGAAACGCATCGAACAGAATTTTCTGATCTTCCTTGCGGATTCCGATCCCGGTATCTGCCACCTCATAATAAAGCATTACTTTATCCGTATTTTTCTGTCTGACATGCACGGAAAAGCGGACGCTGCCTTTCTCTGTATATTTAATGGCGTTATTCACCAGGTTTATGATGACCTGACGGATACGCCCCATATCCCCTTTCAGCTTACATGGAATATCCTGATCAATATCATAGATCAGTTCCAGACCGGAATGTCCGATCCTGTTTTCCATACTGATCCTCAGATCATGAAACATTGAACATGTATCATACGGTTCATCAAACAGCTGCATTTTACCGGCTTCCATCTTTGAACAATCCAGCACATCATTGATGATTGTAAGAAGCACACGCCCGGAACTCTGGATATTCAGCAAATATTCCTGCTCCTTCGGTGAATGCCGGGAACGCAGTAAGATCTCTGTAATTCCCACAATAGAGTTCATCGGCGTACGTATCTCATGTGACATATTCGAAACGAAGTTGGTTTTGGCACGGTTGGCATCTTCCGTCTGTAATACAAGACGCTTCATCAGATGGTTCTGCTCTATGATCTTTGTCACGTCGACAATTGTCATCATATATCCCTGTATCAGTTCATTGTCCTTTAACACCGTTTCTTCCACCTGATAATGCCGGTCTTTCCAGTCAAAAAAATCCTGACTGCCCTGAATAAATGTATATATCTTATCATCCGTGCAATATCCCTGTTCCTTATTTATAGAAGTAATAATTTTATCCGCCATCGAATTTAAAAAAAGGAAACGGTGATCCGCATCTGTTACAATGACAGCTTCTTTCAGATTATCAATAATATAATTTTTTGCATTTTTTACAGGATCAAACAAGCCGTATTTTACAACGGCAATGCTCATAAAGATACAGGACAACAGAATTCCAAGAGGTGTTGGATCATCTCCTTTTAGAATTTTTAAAATGCGCAGAGACAACAGGAGCATTGGTGAAAGCATCGCTGCGATCATAAGGAAATGGATTTTCCCTTTATTGGGCATACTTCTCTGAGAGCAGTAGGAAGAGATGATGATGCCGATCGTGGTCATGATTTCTGCCAGTAAGAAAGCCATATAGACATAGTACATTGGTGCTGGAGAGATTTCCAGCGTATATCCGTTCAGGTTTGCCTTCGAAGGAGCCAGCCAGTAATCTTTATAGTATAGATGATGATAATCAACGGTTGCGATCATAACATAAAATCCCATGTTTACCACAAGAAGCAGATGAATCGCCCATTGTGGGATTTTTATATTTTTCCAGCGTATCATAAACATGAGAGCGCAGAAATTACCAAAACATTTTCCCAGGTATTCCATTTTCCCGATCACAACCATAGTTTCTTTCTGACCGCCCACAATGTAAATACTTTTTGCCACAAGTGTCACCAGACAGCAGGCAATCGTTAAGATAAGCTCCCCTCTATAGTTTGTATCTTCCTTCCGGAAAACAATCACCAGTAAATCAAAAGCCACAAGAACACCAAATATATGAAGTAACAGCCACAAAACCGCAAATGTCATCACTTACGCTCCCCCTTCTGTTCCTGCACATAACTAGTACATTTTTACCATTATATCATGTCCTGGTGGGTTTGATAACTGGTTTTTCGTAAATTTTAGTTGACTTTAATTTTCAACATCTGCTGCCAAAGCTGCCCGCACTCTCTTTTTTCAAATCCGGCTGCTTTTCAAACGTACATGATGGATTCCTTTTACGAAACTCATTTGATTTTCCTCCTTATCTTCCCTGAGACCCGCAGCCTTCTCTTCCAGGCATATCCTCACTTTTCACATAGCGGGCATTGAACTCCATATTGATCTCGCGCAGTTCTTTTTTCCCATCAATATAATCCTGATACATTTCCACAAGTCCTGACATGCAGCCATCGCAGGCTGCATCTATGTTTCCTAATGATTCTGCCACGATCTTTTCACGTTCTTCTTTTGTTGTCTCGGAAATTAAATATCCCATTGTCATTCTCTCCTTTTTCAAGTACCATGATCGCATTGGAATTTCTTACGGTGGAAAGCCTGTGTGCGATCGTTGTCTTTCCGGCTCCGGTCGATCCGACAAAAGCGATCTTCTGTCCCGGTTTTGCAAACAATGATATTCCGTTCAGCACCGTTTTCTCCGGTACATAGCCGAACACGACATCATGGAAACGCACATCTCCCTTTAACAGTGTCAGTTCTCCTGATGACAGTTTCCACGCATAAGGCAAAAATAAACCTCTTAACTCTTTCGGCTTTACGATTTTGTATACCTGAACGGAACTTAATTCGTAAATAAATGCAAAATATCTATAAAGGTAGCCAATCCAATATATTTCATGCAAGATTCCAAATTTGGTAACCTTGCCTTCTTGCCGAATCGTATACAGGATGCATATTTTTATCCAATATCTTACAGAACTCCTCTCTTGAATTTCCTTTTCGATAAAGTTCCTGATTTGCCCAAATGGAATGTAAATTGTCTCTGTAACAGGCTTCATATAACTTGTGAATTCCAGGCTTTTCATGCATCTTTTCATATAAAATAAACTGATTATCTGCAAACTTAGAAAAAAACAAATCCCATTTTGGGAGCTTGTTATTTTTCCTGGAATTCCAAATGGAATCCATCGGCATGAGATTCCAGAGTTCATCATTCATCACAAATGAGTGTGGAATAAAATGATCCAGATCATATTCTTGTGTATTGATTGGTTCACCCTTAAATACATCTATAATTGGCGTAATTTCCATCACCGCGTCCCAAAGCTTTCTTGCATTTTCCAACTTGCGTATTTTTTCATCTGCGGAGGTAAGTTTATATACCAATCCCGGAACTTCCGGATTATTATTCTGCAGCCACCTAACCTTTTCCAACTGAATCCAACCGAGAATGTTTACGGTATTGTCCCGAATCATTTGAAACCAGTCATCTTGAAAGGTAATCACTCTTTTCAGACTTTTACCATCATTAAATGTATATGGCAATAAGATTTCGGTCTGGCTTAGTTTGTTATAATATTCCATCATTCTTCCGGCACTGCTTTCCAGATTAATCTTCTCGACTCCACGATTTGCAAATCCAGATAAAGCCTTGTAAGGAACATTTTTCGTGAGGTCTTTTTTGTAAGTGCCAAGTTCTTTATCCTCCGAAAACTCCAGCAATTTATTTATGATTTCTACGTCACTTGCATTGTTTGCAAGTCCGCTTAATTTCTGTAATCTTAATACGGCTTTTTCAAGATTATCCTTAATAATTCCTTCCCCATAGATTCCACTTAAGTGGATGTGATACTCAAGAACCGGATACCAGGCATTTGATATCATTTTGTTGATGATTTCATCGTAGGCAGCTTCTTTTTTATTAGCAGATATCAGCTGCACAATTGCTTCGAGCCAATAAAACTTATAGCTGCACGTTGGAGAATTCATCATTTTAGAAAATCCATCTATGTCAAGCTTGTTGTAGTATTTCTTGTCGATGGGTAAATCAGCCAATATCTCACCTTCTCCCTTGATTATCTGTTTCAATTCGTCTTTTAAAATTGTAACTTTTTTTATTACAATTTTAAAATATCATGATGTTGGGGGCAAAACCATAAATAACTTTTCCCCTATTTCTATAGCACCTTGAAAAATTCATAATTTGTAGTATGTCGCCGGATTTTAGAAGATATATGCCGGGGCTTTCCTGCCTTGTTTTATGCAAGTACCGGATTTTGAGCGTAATGTCCTAAGCCCTTCACATAATTGAAGAGTTTCCGGAAATTCAATGCGGCTATTTTGGAACCGAAAGAGAACTTGCCACGCTGTTTTCCACGGGGCATCTTTTCCAAATGGTAATTCTTTCGAATATTTGACGGAACAGTTTCCACTCCATTACGGAGAATGCAGGTGTATATCAGTTCCATCCGGCTTAGTTTGCGGATGTTGGATTCAATCATCATCGGAATAATCAAAAAGCTCTTTGATGATGAGCGCGCCAACGATCACATTTACCGGAGTATTCGGTCTGGATGCCTTATCATTGTATAATACAGAAAAGCGCTTTTCATCAATAGCAGGAAATATTTTATCGGCAAAGATTTTTGCCCAGGATTTTTCCTCAGGATTTTTCCTGTGCTTTCTGTTCTCTGGCAGTTAATCCGGAAAAACTATCTGTAAATGACATTTGCTGGTAAGCGTTTTCCTTAAATGACATAGAGAATACCTTCTTTCTTAAGATATCTCTATTATACAGCAAGTAAACTATTTATGCCTATATTTACTACAAAATAGTGCAATCTGTGAATTTCCTTCCTAATCTACCTCGCTGATAAATTTTTCTATAAGCCTGTTTACTTCATCCGGCTGGTCGGTATTGGAATTATGACCGGCATTTTTTATCCATTTAAGCGGTAACCCTTCTCTCTGATGCCATTTCTTATTATAGCTTTTTGCTGAGCCCGCTTTATCCTTTTCTCCACAGATAAGTAACGCCGGACAACTGATATGATATGGCAGATCTGCTTTGATTGCTTCAGCAAGCATTCTGTACCCGAAGCCGGCAAGCCTTGCGTATTCTTTAGGGTCTGCATCATAGGACATCATCATTTTCCGCATAAGATTCTGACCATAATCCGTCTCAGCGCACCCTCTTGACCCTGCCCTAAGAAGCGCTTTCCATGGATATATTTTATATAATGGCTCTGCTCTTTCAAGAAGCCATATCTCCATTGCAGTCATATAAGACTTTTGAAGCGGTGCAGAATCAATAGAAATAAACCCCTTTATCTTATCCGGATATAATTCCATATGCATTTGAGCCAGATATCCACCCATAGACTGACCAATAATGATCGGATGATAAATTTCTTCTTTTGCTAAGATTTCATAAAGCCATTCTGCCATGTCAGCCAGACTGTAATTATTCGTAAATGGTCTGGATAATGCATGTGATGGTGCATCCCATACAAACACATTCTGTTTATTCTCAAAATATTCTATCTGCTTCTCAAAAAGCCTGTGATCTGCTGTAAGTCCCGGTAAAAATACTAACGTAATTTTCTGCTTGTCTATTATATTTACAAAATAACGGATGCAGCCACAGGATGTCTTATAACTGTTTTCTATCATTTTCCGTCCCCTTTCCATAAACCATTTCCCAATGATTTATCATTTCCAGATATTCCTGCTCAAAAACAGTTACATCATAATTTCCTGTTCTGTACCAATGCTTCAGCATCCCTTCTGAAGCATATAGAATTTCTTTATATATACGAACAAATTCTATATCCTTACGGATGAAATCGAGATTCAAAATTGACAAAAGCATTTCCAATGTCGTTTGGGTAACATCCTGTACATACGGTTGGATAGTTGATTGAATATCCGGCTCTGTTTCAAAGTATGAATTTATGGAAAATAAAGACAAAAATGTGTATTTTCTCATCACTGCACACTTAGCCATCAGACCTCGACGCATCATTTCAAAAAAATCATCTGTTTCATATACCTTATATTTACACATGTACTTTTTTGTTAAATCCGCTGCATGATTCCATAAAAAAATATACAGCTCCTGCTTGTTATGAAAATAATGAAACAAAAGTGACTTGGAAATTCCGGCTTCTGCTGCAATTTCTGAGGTTGGTGCCTTTTTATATTGATTCATTGCAAATACTTTATATGCTGCATTCAATATTTGAGATTGTTTTTCTACAGGCAAAGCATAAAATTTATAATTCATAAGCCACCTCCGTTGACCAATTAGGTTAATGCGAGTATACACCCGTTGACCGATTAACGGAAGACCTCATTTGACCATCACTTCAATGACTAGGCTCCTTTACCTGTTTTCTTTTTCCGGCAGACAAGTCATAAGAAGAAAAATTGCTCCCAATACCACGATACTGCCCGCCATAATTAATATCATCTGTGTTGTATTAACTACATTTCCATGAAACTGCGGATTACAGTCTAACGTTTCCCTTATTGCCGTTATCAGCTCCTCTGGAAGCTTCTCACTCTCCATCTCCTCAAATATGCCACGAAGCATATGATTCTTAATAAGTGAAGTTCCATAAGTCCCCGGAAGATATGACAATGCTTTCTGCAATCCAGAGCCAAAATTAGAGATTGGCATATATGCTCCACAGATAAAGCCATAGCCTGCGCTGACAATCGTTCCTACTGCTGACATCTGCCCCTGCGTAGTAAGCGGATAGCTTATAATACTTGAAAGTGTACTTCCAAATAGCACCAGAAGAATCTCATCAATAATAATCCAAAGCACATCCACAAAGCTTAAATACCAGCCCATTTTTCCTATGTAAAGAAGTCCGATCACAAGTGCCAGCCCATTTACAAGCAATGAATTCAGCACTGTTGCAAGGAAATATCCAAGATATATCTTTGAGCGACTTATCGGTGAAACATTTAAGTCCTTCCTTATACCATTCACCTTGTCCTGAACCATTGTAAGATTCACGCAGAATGTAACTGTTACACAGCTTACTGCTAAGAGAGCGGCAACTAGCTGGGATGCAACTGTCCCATCAATCAACTTTTCCGCAATCGTAAATCCTTCCGGAAATGCTGATGTAAAAGAGTCCTTATAAACCTTTGCTAAAAATGTTGCATACAATACAATCAAAATAAATGGTGTGATAAGTGCAGAAAAAAACATTCCTTTATCTCTGAAAAATAATTTCCTATTCCTGTTCATAAGAGAAATAACTGTCTTCATTCGTTTTCACCTCCCAGCGTCTTGCCTGTTACCGCAAGAAATACATCATCCATTCCGCCCTTTACTACCTCGTAATCTCTAAATATATCCTAATGTTTAACTATAAGCTTTGTTGCTTCAATGTCTATATGAGCATTACTAAGATGCATAATATATGAACCAAGATGCATTAAAACACAAAAAGGACGCAGGATTACTCCCACGCCCCAATTACTATCTGGCTTTATCTGTCCTTACCATTGGCACTTCTTTCGCTGCTTCAACCTTCATATCTGCACCGCCTCTTTACATTCACGTATAAAGACTCTTTCACATGCTTTGATCGTCTTTTTCAAATATCAGAATCTTCTGCGTAACCTTTTTTGCAATCGGTAATAACGACAAAAGTCTGTATGCAGATGAAAATAACTCCATGCCACGAAGAATATTATCATCTTTTATTTTATGATACCCTGTTGTCATATTCCCAAGGTCTTCAAAATGATCTGCACCGAAGACAAATTTTGAGCCTGTTTGCTGTATGGATTTTTCTATTCCTTCTTTCTTTACCCATGCCTTTGCCAGACATTCCATAAGAATACAGGCATTATCAAAGTTGTCCTTTATTATTTTTAATATCTTACCGTTTTCTTCTGCTGTCAGATACATTGATAATCCTTCAATGATAAAAAGCATTTTCCCCCGCACTTTTACTTCTTTTGACCATGCAGGGTCAAGTGCAGAAATTCCTATCGTAGAAACACGTCCTGATTCCTCGAAAATCTGATTGCGGATTGCTATCGTTTCTGGCAGATCCAGATTGTACCAGGTGATTTTACCATTATCCATGCGATAAAATCTCGTATCCAGACCACAGGCAATATTAACCACCGTACAATCAGGATTTTTCTCTATAAAATTCTTTACTAATTCATCAAAAACTATCGTTCTAGCAATTACCCCTTTCCCCATCGTAGAATCCCTAGCCGCCGTAGAAAAATCATAATCAATTCTGTCGACTAATTCTACCGCCTTTGCATCATAGAATTTATTATGCTTACTTTTGGAATATTGGGCTCTGGCATAAAAGCTCTGGAGCATTGTCTCAGCACTGCCACTGATAGTAGGTTTTATTCTTTCACTCATACATTTACCTTTTTTGCAATATAATTAGTTTCGACTAACTTGATTGTAACACATTTTATGAAAATAAACAATTCAAATTGACGTGTCTTGGAGACAGCCCCCATAAACTTCTTAAACTGGAATTTATCAGCCTGTATAAGCATCATTTGCCGTGTTCTCAAAATTCTGCTTTTTCAACCATTGCTTTTCTTCTTCGCTTTCCGGAATATCAATCCGCTCTATTTTGAAGATAACAGGGCGTGTGCCGTCATTGCAGCAGGCGATCATCATTCTGTCGTCATTTGTCCACTTACGCATAATGGAGCCACCCTACAGCGCCGCATAGACATATCGGCTGATGGCATCCCATGCCTCGCCGCAGAATTTGCCGTTCATTAGATGGTAAAAGTCATCCTGCTCCGGCGTTCTTTTCAGAAGGAATGTATCTCCCGCCTTGAAGCAGGGACACGGACCTGATTTCGGATCAGCTAAATACTTTTCCTGCAATTCCGGAAATACCTTTGTCTCCAATACCGTTATTTTGCATTCATGTTGCATTCGTCAACACCTCCAGATTTCGATTGTTCGGGCTTTTCAAATACTAACGTACTTAATTCTGTTCAATAAGTGATTTATAGTAGTTACCAAAGTCAGCAAGTGAATTAACAATTGGAAGCATTTTTGTTCCGAGTTCCGTTAATCCGTATTCGACTCTCGGTGGCTGCTCATGGTAATCGTGGCGATATGCCAGTCCATCACTCATCATTTGTCTTAAACTATCTGTCAAAACCTTTTGTGAAATACCATCTATACTTCGTTGTAGCTCATTGAATCTCCATGGGCGCTCTTTCAAGTTACGCAAAATCAGCAGTTTCCATTTTCCTCCGATGAGAGATACCGCTGTTGCAACTGGGCATTCCGGTAATTCTTCTTTTGCTCGCATAATTCTCACCTCCGAGTCTATTGTAACACATTCAATTTTGAGTGTACAGTTACAAAAAGGTGCGTACTTGTTTTTGTATGTGTCTCACACTATACTAATACCAAGCAACCAGAAACTACAAATCAACTATGGAGGTATTATTATGACAAATTACACAAAAACAACTATTGGAAAGGAAACCCGAATTGAACTGCATGAAAAGTTGTCTTTAACAGGTGCAGAAATCAGTTTAAACGAACTACCTGCAGGAGCAAATGTCCCATTTGTTCATTCTCATAAAGAAAATGAAGAAATCTATGGAATTCTTTCAGGTAACGGCAAAGCCGTAATTGATGGAGAAGAAATCAGCCTTTCAACTGGAGACTGGCTAAAAATCGCACCTGCTGCAAAGCGTCAGTTTTTTGCATCCGATATTTCCGGAATTACTTATATCTGCATACAGGTAAAAGAAAATTCTCTGGAACATTTTACAGCAGAGGATGCCGTAATCGGCTAATTAAAAGTATTTATTTACAAAAATGCACAGTTCCCGATAAGCTAAGAACTGTGCATTTCTTTTTTCTTCAATTTTACAATTTCTCTATTTTTCAAACAAGAACTTCTCGATTTCAAATGGCGATAAATAAATCTCTCCACCATCATCAGTTTAATTTTCGTTTAGATTAACGATTTCTTTTTCCTGTATTCTCTGTCCCTCGGATTTCCTCATGATAGAAATAATCTACGATCACCGGATGTCCCTGCGGGACTCTGCCATAAGGCATTTCATTATCCACAAATGGGCAGTCATACTTCTTAGCCATTTCCTCAGCTTTTACTTCAAGTGCTTCAAAGTAGCTGCGGTTATGCTTGTTATAGATCTCGTCGTAAAGTGGTACAAGATCAGGATATTTTCCGGCGATATAATCCATAATTGTCTTTTTGAAACCGCCTCGAAGATTGAGATTTTCGAGCCAGAACAGATCGCACTGATCCTTTACCCGCTCAAAGATTGCTTCAAAATCCGTGATACCGGGGAATACCGGAGATACAAAACAGACTGTACGGATACCTGCTTCATATACCTGCTTCATAGCAGCGATACGGCGCTCAATGCTAGAAGCAGAGTCCATATCGTTCTTGAAATTTTCATCTAGTGTGTTGATCGACCATGAAACGGTTACTCGTCCAAGCTTCTTCAGCAGATCAATATCCCGTACCACAAGATCCGACTTTGTGCAGATCAGAATATCTGCGTCACTGCCGATCAGCTGCTCCAGAAGTTTTCTGGTATTCCCGAATTGCTCCTCCTGTGGATTGTAGCCATCTGTCACAGAACCGATGACCACCCGCTGTCCGGCATATTTCTTCGGATTCTTAATTTCCGGCCAATGCTTCACATCAAGGAAAGTGCCCCATTCCTCCTTGTGTCCGGTAAAGCGCTTCATAAAAGAAGCATAGCAATACTTGCAGGCGTGTGTACAGCCTACATATGGATTGACCGAGTAACCGCCTACAGGCAGACTGGACTTGGTCATGATGTTCTTTGTTTCCGCCTCATTAATGAGGATTCCATTTATTACTTCTGCCATGATTTCTGTACCTCCAACACTTTATTGAATTCATCCGGCATTTCCTGAATCATATTTTCATTCCCTATGATAGGGACAAGATCTTCCTTCATAAATACCGGAATGTCAAGCACATGCGCCTGATCTGTCAGAGACCATGCCCACTCCGGCTCCGTATGAACCTTCCTGCTCTGAACTCCAGTCATGGTGCCGACAACGATCCAGTTGATCCCGGAAAGATCAACTGAACCTGGATTGTCGAATAGCGGCTCAAAGGTAACATGATAGTGTTTTGCTCTGACATTTTCCCGTAGTGCGTCAATACGCCACAGTTCTGCTTTTCTCGTCACCGTAACACCAAACCATGCGTTTTCCAAATCTGTATCAAAATCCAGCAGATCTGGTCGCTTTGTAAGGAACAGGAACTGATGCTGTGGATTTTCACGGATTTTTTCAAATACCTCGTCTCTCCATTCTGACTTCCAGCCGGAAAGATCGCTCATGCCGGTAAGAAGAAAGTTCTGCGGACGTTTCTTTTCCATCATCTTGAGCTTACCCGGAAAGAATTCAGGGTCAGCAAAGTCATCAATCATATGCCAGCGTTTCACATTATTGCGGGCATAGCAATATGCACACCCCACTGTACATCCGATGACGATATTCATGTTTTGAATCTGATCTTTGATACAAATACTCATGATTTCTGCCACTCCTCAAGATTCTTTCTGATACGGTCGAGGCATTCCTCAAACTGGGTAATTTCTTCCTCCGAAAAACCTTTGTAGTAAATACTGCCCATTTTATCAGATACAGAATCGTATTCGTCCTTTAAGGCGTGTGCTTTTTCAGTCAGAAACAGGAGTGTTTTCCTTTTGTCCGTTTCAGACTGAACACGTCTTATCAGCCCTTGATTTTCCATTCTTTCCAGCATCGTAGTAAGAGAAGTTATCGCTAATCCACACTTAATCGAGAGTGACCTGATTGAGATTCCATCTTCCTGCCACAGTACATAAAGAATACGCCCTTGGGCTCCGTTAAACGCATCAATATTCTTTTCGCTGAGAATCTTCTCAAAGATTCGATCTCCAAGTTGTTTTATTTTGGTAACAAGAAATCCTCCATTCATTTTTACACAAAAACTCCTATATAGTATTTTATCAAATAATACTATATAGGAGTTTTACTGTCAACAGTTTGTATGTCTAAGTAGAAGTAAATTCCGATTTCTCAGTTTCAAAAACTGGAAGTTATAAATATCTTTGCAAATATACCATATCTATTAACTGTACACCACACTCATAAATTGGGTGGTCATAATTGTCCGTAAAGAAATTCGGAATATTGTGAGATCGGACAAATCCGCATTTTTCATAAAACGGTACGGTCAACGGGCTGTCACCTGTTCCAACCTGCAAAATAGAATATTCATCTGCATATTTACTTACAAGGAAGTCAATCAATGCTTTCCCATAGCCCTGACCTTGATTCTGAGGATCAACTGCAATATTTTTAATTTCAAGTATTCCATTATCTTCATCAGTAACGACACATTCAGCTTTTACATTACCATCTTCAAGTACATACATAGTACCTTTTTCAAGATAGTGATCAATCATATTTTCCTGCTCATCAGCTAATAACAATAATGCTATAAATTGCTTTTTATTCTCATTCACTTCTCGGATTTTCATATCTATTACTCCGTCAAACTAGAATTTGTTTATTTCTTCTTTTTCGGTTTTGGAGCTAATATTATCGAGTAATATTTTTTTATCTTCCATTCTTCTTTTCCTCAAATTCCGATTGAGAAAACGATAAAGACGGAATGTAAACGTATGGAGCGTTTACGAACTTTAAACAATAATATTTAAATATATTATAATAAAAATCCATGTTCCTTAAATTGGAACATGGATTTTGTGGTAATGGGATAATTAATAATTTATATTTCACATGCCACATCATATGCTGATTTAATAGCATGATCAATATTACTTGGACGTTCTCCAGCACAATCACCAATATAGTGAAGGGGAAGAGGACAATCAGAAAGCTCTGGAAGGTTCTTTCTTGCACCAACAGCCATTACAACAAAGTCTGAAGCAATTTCTTCTGTTGATGTATTGTCGTCTATTGTTTTTTCAACAACTACAGAATCATCTTTGATTTCTGATAATTTTGCAGATGTTACTATTTGAACATTATAATGCTCTAATTCACTCATTAGAGTAGGTAGAACAGTGTTGCTTTCTTCTTTTGCAATCTGGTCCATCATTTCAATAATTGTAACCTTACATCCACGTGAAGCCAGATATTCAGCTGTCTCAACACCTACAAGACCACCACCGATTACAGAAACATTACCGAATACGATTTCTTTCTTGGCAAGCACATCCCATGCACTTGTAACAGTTGGAAGATCTTTGCCAGGAACAGGGATTATTGCGTTGTTTGCACCTGTTGCCACAATTACTTCATCGAATGAATTATAATCCTGTGATGTGAATTCTTCACCTAGCCTGAACGTAACATCTAATTCAGGAAGTACATTTGCATAATAATTAATACTTCTCATCATTTCTTCTTTTCTTGGAGGTACACTAGCAATAAGTAACTGACCACCAATCTGAAGTGATTTCTCAAAAATGGTTACACTATGACCTCTTAATGCAGCAACACGTGCAGCTTCAAGTCCAGCAATACCAGCACCAATAATAGCTATTTTCTTTGATGATGCTGCAGGAGTTATATGTCGTGTTGCTTCGTAACCGTTTTCAGCATTAAGTACACAACTTAAGAAAGCACGATTCTGAATATTATCTGTACATCCCTTATTGCACATCATACATGTTCTGACATTACAGCAATGTCCATCTGCGCATTTGTTTGCAAAGTCAGGGTCTGTGAGAAGAGAACGACCTAATCCAATGATATCAGCAGAACCATTTGCAATAACTGCTTCGGCAGCTTCTGGTGTAACGATACGGCCTACTACAGATACAGGAATAGATACAAGCTCTTTTATTTTTTTAGAATAAGAAACCATAAATCCGTATGGCTGTGTTCCCATGGCAGGGATTGTATCACCCATATTTCCTGTATGGTTAGCCTGTGCAACATGTAATGTGTCAACACCGCAAGCTTCTAATTCTTTTGCAAAAATGCAAGCCTCATCTAATGGAAGACCACCTTTTCCTCTAAAACTATTTTCTCCAAGAGGAGTAACTATAGGAAGCTTGTAGTCGATAACCATGTCAGGTACGATTGTTTTTAATCTTTTTACAAGTGTTAATGCAAAACGTGTACGATTAGCCAGGTCACCGCCATATTCATCAGTTCTATGATTTAAAATAGGAGAGCAGAGAGAACCAACAAGACGGTCTCCATGTACTTCAATACAATCAACACCAGCTTCGTGTGCTAAGATAGCACAGTTTTCCATATGCTTTATTATTTCATCAAGTTCTTCTGCAGTTACTTCATTTACAAAGTGCTGCATATCATGGTGAAGTTTAGCTCTTGCTTCCTGCATTTTGCCCTGATGGAACATATCGTTTAAAGCTTTAACATTGTAGTCAGGATGGAATAACTGAATTCCAAGCTTTGCACCATTTTCATGACATGCGTCAGCAAGTTTTTTGAAGCTTTGAACCTGCTCAGGTGAATAAAGCTTTGGTGTAGGAGAGAATGTTGGAAGTGGTGCAACATCTCCAATTACTATATATCCGACACCGCCTTTTGCGAGACGCTCGTAAAAACGAAAACTTTGTTCTCCAATAGAACCATCTTTTTCCTCATATCCTGTTGTAAGTGGTGGGAACATAATACGGTTTTTAAATTCAATATTTCCAACTTTTATAGGCTCTAATAATTTCATTGTTCATACTTCCTTTCAAAGTGAATATACTATTTAAGTGGTGTTAAAAACTCTAACATTAATTTGTCTAATTCTGCTCTTGCAAAAGCACTGGCAAAATTGTGGTTAGCGCCTTCAATCGTTTTATAATTGCATTTTCCATTGTAAAGTGACTCATATCTATGGCATGTTGCATCATCTACCAAATCATCTGCAGTTCCTCTTATAAGGAGGACTGGTCCGTTGTATCCTTCTGCTGACGAGAATGGCTCATAGTTAAATAAATCATGATTAAAGGATGTTGGGAAAGTGAGTCCTTCAATATCGGCTTTGGTGATTCCCTGAGCTTCCATGGCTTCAGCACGATCCTTACATCCAAACCACATTCCAGCACCTGGACACATAAGCATGAGAGCATAAGGATTAACAATAGGAGCTGCAGTAGCAGCTGCGTATCCTCCCATACTCTGACCAGATAAGATAATCTTATCTGGATTGGCAAAATCTTGTGTTTTAGTCCAGTTTATAATATCCTCGATATCGTGTAGGATACCTGTAAAGGTCATGTCCTCGAATTCACCATCACTTTCACCATTTCCGTATAAATCAAAACGGACACTGGCAAATCCATGTTCAGCTAAGAATCTGGCTGTGTGAGTATAAATACTTTTGTAACCGCTTTTATTCCCTGTAAAGCCATGTACATTTACAATAGCAGGAAATCTTGTGCCATCTTCTGGAATGTTAACTATTCCGCGTAAGATGTGTCCATCACGGTTTGTAATTTCTACTTGTTTTGTCAATTTAAAATACCTCTGTTTCTAATTTTATTCTGCAGTAGCAGCATTTCGCTTATCAGCTAAATCCTGTAACATTTCAGCTGTTTTCTCTTTTGTAAGAGGGTAGATAAATTTTAATACCAGAACAGCTAATAAATACCCTACAACATATAAACCTGTATATGTTTTCCAAAGACGTCCTGAGAATGCTTCATTCTGGACAGCTTCATTAACCTGGAATCCAGCAATTGCAAGTGCAAAACTACTCATACTTCCTGATACAGCATTAGCAAGTTTACGGAAAAATGTATATGCTGAGTATACAATTCCTTCATTACGTTTTCCTGTCTGAAGTTCCTGATAATCAATTGCATCATTTACAAGTGCCCAAACTAATACTTGGAAACCACTTACTCCAAGATAGCAGATTCCGTTGATGATAATAAAGAGCATAGGATTTTCAAGTGGGAAGAAGAATAAAATAGCATAAACAACAACTGAGAAAGTTGCACTGTACATAATCCATTCTTTCTTTCCAAATTTCTTAGCAACAAATTTTGTGCCTACGAATGCAATAAGTGACCAGATTACACTTAACATACCTGAAACTGCCATGATGGCAACATTTCCAAAATAATCGCGGAATAAATAAGTATTTAATCCGTTAACCATACCTGCTCCAACAATACCGATAAAGCTTGATAACATAACTCCGAGTAATGCTTTGTTTTTAGTAATATCTTTAATTACCTGGAAGTAGTTAAGCTTTTCTTTTTTCTCAACAACTGGCTCTGTAATAATACGCTCTTTACACCAATGAGATGTAAACATAAGACAGATTAATCCAATAACTGCACAGATTGCTGACATAATAAGGAAATGGCTAGGTACTGGCTGGTTATCTTTATATAAGAATAATGGTCCAGCAATAACGATAACTGTCATAAAAATTGTACCGCCAAGACTTCTGAAACGAGAAAGGTCAGTACGTTGGTTAACATCATCAGTCATTACACTTGAAAGACTACCAAATGGAACGCTGACACATGTGTACATAATTTCGTAAACAATATATGTAATGAACATATAAGCAATACGTGCACCATAAGCGAAATTGCTTACGTTAACAAATCCTAATATACAGAGTACTGCAGTTGGAAAAGCAAAGAATTTAATCCAAGGAATGAATTTTCCTTTTCCTTTGTTTTTGTGGCTATCAACAAGTGCACCAATTAAAGGGTCATTTATAGCATCCCAAAACTTTGTAATAAGCATAAGGATTCCTACGTGTACTGGATTAACTTTTAATACCAGTGTATAAAAAATAGCAAGATACATGGCACGGAACTGCTCAGTACAGCAACATCCCAAATCGCCAAGAGTGTAACCAATTTTGTCCTTCATGGAAAAAGGTCTTGTTTCTTTCATGATAATTTACCTCTCAAATTTATATTGTTTTGGTAGCTACAATCTTATTATATTGTGGTTATGCTGATATCCATATACAAATATTGCTTGCAAACTACGAAAAATTGATATATTGTATATTTTGACAAAATAAACAAAAAATATAATAGGAAAGTGTGCAAAATAGACATATGAAAAAGCAAGGCTACAAAATGGAATATTTGAAAATATTGGATAGTACCCAGCGAAGCTTTGGGCAAAAGAAGAGCTATACAATTGTATTTATAACTGGTGGGATAGGGTATATGCACCAGGAGGATGATAATATTGTATGTACTATGGAGGATTTGATATTTATTAAGCCAGGTAATAAAGTAAAGCTTGAATATCGTAAAAATAAGTATCCTCTTGAAGTTTATGTTCTTTATATAGGTGGAGAACTTTTAAGGAAATTGTCAGATGAAGAAACAAGACTTGATGAAGCGTTTGATTTTGTTCCGTATCAAGTTAAGATTGTTCATTCTGAGAGTGAATCGGCTATGCTTATAAAGAATATATCCAAAAAGCTCTATTCGATGAATAATGAGCCGCCTAAATTTGCCCGCTCATTATACGAGAAAAGCCTATTAACTATGATTCTTGTACTTGCACTTCGCTCATCTGTTCAGGAGGATGTACAGATTAAGACGAATAAGAAAAAACACGTTGTAATGGATGATATTTTTATTTATATCAGAGAACATTTGACAGAAGATATCTCGTTGGAGCGCTTGGAAAATGAATTTTATGTAAGCCGTTATCATATAGTAAGAGAGTTTAAAAAAATGACAGGTGAGACACCTCATTCATACATTGTAAAGAGCAGACTTGATTTATGCCGCCATTATATAGAGCAGGGGAAAAGTATTCGTGAGGTATATGCGCTTGGTGGATTTGGAGGGTATAATCATTTTTTTAGAGCATTTAAGAAAGAATATGGTGTTACTCCAATGCAATATTACAATAATTTACAGATTGACAGGAATGAAAAGTAATGATTGTGTTTGTAGAATAAAGCAAATAAGCCCGCAATTAAGCGGGCTTAAAATATGAACGAACACATAGGTGGTTTCTAGTGTAAAATTCCTGTAGACTGTAAGAATAATACAAACATCATAATTGGAGCAACAAAACGAATCATACTGTTGCATATAATTTTCTGCAATGGTTTATAGCAAAATCGATAAAGGAATGTAAAATACTTATAAACAATGATTCCATCTGGAATCACTTCGTCATTTTGCTCACGCAATTTGAAAATAATATTATTATAATTTGCATCCGTATATGTAATGACTAAAACCTTTCTGTATTCCGTGCAAACCTTATTTATTATGTAAGTTGTTTTCCCAGCACCAGCCACTGCTAGCATTAACTTTTTATCCATCTTATAGCCCTCTCAATGTAGTCTGGTACGACTATATCTAGTGCATTCATCAATTGATATGCCGCTTCAGTCTTATTCTTCTTTTACATAGCTTAATTGCGGTCTATTTAGCTTGTTTCTTGACTACTCAGGAAAAATATTTCTACCCTCGCCCCACCTGTATTTTCAGAATTTGAAAGTTTAATACCTCCACCATATTTTTCAGCCACAGTTTTTGCAAAAAATAGTCCCATCCCATAATGGGCTTCGCCATTTCTACTTGTGTCATCCATAAAAAACTGCTCTGTGCCATGCAATAATGCTTCTTTTGTAAATCCTGATCCGCTATCCTCCACAATGAATGTCAGCCGGTCATCCTGCTCCTTTGCGTCAATATAAATGATTCCATTTTCTTTTGTATGCTCCACTGCATTCTGAATCACATTCATTACGGCTCGGAACATTGGATCATAAGCAATCGTTACCTTTTTATCACTTTGTTCCGCCTTCCAATCTATCTTCTGGTGATAGATTTCTACCAGTCCGAGTGCCTGTTCCTTTATATCTGCGAAAAAATCTTCTAACCTCACCGTTGTATAGGTAACATCACTGCAATTCCATGATTTTGTGACATCTATCAACTGTTTTACATAACTTTGTATCTGTGTTGTGCCGTTCAAAACATAAGTGATATTATTCTTCTGTTCTGTGGTCAGTTCAGTCTCTGAAAGTAGTTCTGCATTTCCCCGTACAATCGTAAGAGGTGTTTTAATATCATGCGCCAAAGCAGACATCTGCTGTTTCTTTTGCTGCTCTGTTTTCCACTGCTTTTCTAAAGATTCTCGCAATGCATCTCGCATATCATCGATTGCCGATAAACAGTCATCAAACTCTTTGATACCGGAACAGGATGTCTCATATTCCAGATTTTGATCCTTTATTTGTCCGATTGCGTCTAATACAGGCTGCATCTGCTTTTTGATTCTTTTTCCAAAACGTATGGACGGAATGATGATAATCGCTACCGCTCCAATCACAGACATAATAATCATCACATTCTGTGGTCCTATAAAATGCTCCCTCAAAAAAGCTGAATGATATTGAGGTGTCAGGCGATATTGCAATACAACATATTCATTTTCCCTTACAATTACTTTATAAAAATATTTCCCGGATGCGTTTCCGTACTTTGCAACATTCCATGCTATCTGTTCGTATTGTTCTGACAGATCTCCACCTATTTTCTCTCCATTCTCTGAAAAGATTACATAATCACAAAGTGCAGGAATCATCTCAGCAGTTACTTTATCCGCACGTAAAATCGTATCATATGCTTCATTAATCTTTTGCTCTGCATAATTCGCCGGATAGATACAGCCCACACTAATCAAAAGGTACAGCAGCAGCCAAGCAACAATCACCAAACCTACTAATGATCCAAGCATGACCAGTACATATCTCATAAAAATCCAGCTGAGTGCATTGCTTCTCTTTACTCTTCCCATTTATATCCAATCCCCCAGACTGTTTTTATCGGTGTATAATCATAATCCGCAAATTTTGCTCTTATATTTTTGATATGCGTGATAATGGTACTGTCATTACTCTCACTGTCAAAACCAAAGACCTCTTCTAAAATCTGTTCTTTCGAGAAAACCTGTCCTCTGTTTTTAGCCAGAAATTCACAAATTTCGTACTCCGCTTTCGTAAGAGGAAGTTCCTTATCATCAACCAATAGTTTCTTTTGAGATATTTGAATACAGACCCTCCCCAAAACCATCCGGACAGAATGTTCCCTGTGCTCTCTTCTAAGATGTGCATTGATCCTTGCCCGAAGTTCCATCACTCCAAATGGCTTTGAAATATAATCATCTGCTCCTAAAGAAAGTCCGTTTACCAGACTGTTTTCCTCCGTTTTTGCCGTAAGAAACAAAATCGGACAATCCACAAGTGCCCTGATTCTTTTGCATAATTCGAAGCCATCAATTCCAGGCATCATAATGTCCAGTAAAATCAGGTCATAACGATGTAATTCTTCCATATTAATTTTTAGTGGATTACTTACTTTGGTAACCAGATGTCCATCCTTATTCAAAATGCTTTCTATCATTTCCAAAATTGCCGGTTCATCATCAACTGCCAGTATTTTTGCCATAGTTTCCCTCGATTCTATTCCGATATTCTGTTTCCTTCCCAGTGGTTTACCCACCAAAAATAGTATACCATACTAATCCCTGTAAATATTAAGCAACCTGGTATGAATGACAACCATTCACCTACACTAGTTTCTCCCAATATAGATTGCAGATAAGTATATGGTACTCTACCCGTCCAGCAGACAAATACATATTTCCACACATAATCTCCAAGTCCGGTAAGCATCAATGCACTAATTAGTCCTGATATAATCCCTGCTCCAATGGATACCCCTTTTCCAAACTGAAAAGCCAGAATCAGCTGCCACAGATAAAGTGGAACACTGCTTCCCCACAGCAGCAATGCTGCAAATATACATCCTTTCATGATTTCGATATCGCTTGATGCGATTCTTCCAAATCCAATTCCGAATATGATTGCTGTCAATAGGATAGAGCACAGACACAAAACCAGTAGCATCAACAGTTTCGATAAAAATGCTGCAGGTTTATCCGGTAAAGACAACAGATTTTGAAAATCACCTGCATTTTGTTCCTGTTCCATCACACTTGCTGTAAAAATTCCAATAAGTACCGGAAGTCCTGCTCCTATTGCCTGATAAAATGCAATCACTTTCATATTTTCATTCCATGGTGAAAAAAAGTAATATATTAAAAATATAACGCTGGTTATAATCGGAATCAGTAAGTGTGCCAGAATCACAGATGTTCCTTTCATCTTTCGCAAGTCTGCATTAAGAGATCTTCCAATCATCTTATTTCACCTCTCTTCTCTCAAACCATTTCAAAAACAGAACCGTTACAAAAACAAACCAGATGATTGAGAGACACATTCCCGGAACAATGACTCCCGTATCCAAAAGAGGATTCCCTGCTTCTGCGGCAAGTCCATTTGGTAAAACATGAAGCAACGGGCACATCATTCGCATAGGGATTGCAGAAACAAGTACATACCAGATTCTGGTTTGTGATATTACCACACCGCTGACGGTAATAAACAGGCAGACGAACAGGTTTACAATCATTCCAAATCGTTCACTTAAAAATAAAGCTACCGGAATCTCCCATAACTCAGAAACCGTCAGAAACAATACTGCAATCAACGCTCCTCCAACTGGAACATGTGTCGTTAGAAGAAAGCCTCCAAGCGTTGCTCCTGCAAACACAATCACATTAGAAAACAAAATCATGTACCCAATATAAATAATTTTCCCCAGCAACAATTTTCTTCTGTCTGTGGGAATAGTCATTAAATGATAGTATTTTATCTTTTTCTCCTGCGCCACAGAAAGATAACAAAATAGAGCAATCATCCCCGGCAGCAAAAGTGTATACCACCAGTTCCAAACACTTTCTGCATAAGCATTTGTCATCCCAAGAGTAAATATAAATGCCATGACAAATGTAAGAATAGGAAATCCCCAGATAAACTTTTTTCGCATGGTTCTTTTGGCTTTTTGATGTTCTGCTTTTATAATATTAACCATGGATTTCACCTGCTTTCTGGTTTTTTCTTACCACATTCATAAACAAATCTTCAAGATTATCTCCCTGCTTTAATGCTCCTTCGTATCCTAAGATTCCACCTGAAATAATCCCGACTTTATCTGCAAGTAACTGTACCTCTGAGAGAATATGACTGGAGAGAATTACAGTGATTCCCTGTTCCGGAAAAGACCGGATCAGCTCTCGTAATTCCTCGATGCCTATTGGATCTAATCCATTCGTAGGTTCATCCAATATCAAAAGTTCCGGTTCTCCAAGCAATGCCATTGCAATGCCTAGTCTTTGCTTCATTCCCAAAGAAAACTGTCCTGCTTTCTTCTTTCCGGTGTTTGTAAGTGATACAATCTGCAAGACCTCATCAATTCTGTTTTCATCTGTACCAAGCAATAATTGTCTTACCTTCAAATTCTCTCTGGCGGAAAGATTTTCATAAATAGGCGGATTTTCAATTAACGCTCCTATTTTTGATAAATCTTTCCTATCCCAAAGTTTTCCATCAAAGTAAATCTTTCCTGCAGTTGGTTTCATCATACCGGTCAGCATTTTCAATGTGGTAGATTTACCAGCGCCATTCGGTCCAAGCAGTCCATAAATCTGTTTCTTTTCTATATTAAGTGAAACATTATTTACCGCTTTCTGCTTTCTAAAATATTTACACAAATTTTGTGTCTGCAACATCATTTCCATCTTTACTATCCTTCCTTCCATATTTCATTTCTTACTGAAATATAACCTAACAGAAAAAAATAAAGATTTGATGAAGATTTATTCTCGTATGGAATAAACCATCAATTGAATATCATTATCAGAACTCGGCTTTCCACTGAAATCAGCAAAGTTGTTACAAATACGAAGTCCTAATTTACCGAATATCTCCGTGATTTCATCCAAACTATATAACCTTATAGGATTTCCTTCTTTCATTTCAGGCTTATAAAGTGCTTCTCCATACATATAGTCTACCTGCCCATATATCAGCGTTTTTCTATCCTTCTCCCATTCAAAAGCAGATAATGTAAGTCCCTTTTCTCCTGCATCCCATAACTTGCAAGGGAAGCCCTAATATCCGGCTGTAATTGTGTTACCATCCTTTTCACCTACTTATAAAATTCATCATCAACTATATGGAATGTCTCAAGGTACTCATCAAATATTTTTAAATTCACAAGTACTAGCTGACCTAACTTATAGATTGCTTTGGCATCTTTAGCCATCTGCATAAACTTTGATACACTCATATGATACATTTCTGCTCCTTCGCTATATCTTACAAACTTTGTATTACCATTCTTCTTAAATTCCTGATACGCCTTTGTGTGTTCCATATTAATCTCCTTTCGCTATTTCAGCTGTTCCTATAACGCAAAAAGAGGACATCTTCTAAATTTCTTTAGAAAATGTCCTCTAAGTAATACAATCTTTAATTTTTCAGACTAAGCAATCTGTACTAACGTGTATTGACCTTTATTTGACTATAAGTTTTTTTGGTCAAAACTTGGTCAAATGACCTTGACCAATCAAATTTTGGATTGTCAACACTTTTTCAGACAAATTTTTTTAGGTTATTTTTCCGATATTGTACAGGCGTTTGATACCCTAAGGAAGAATGTATGCGGTGATGATTATACCAGTTTACATAATCCCATAGTTTTATCTTCAGTTCTTCCTGCGTATGGAATGTTTCATTCCATACAAATTCTGTTTTTATAATCTTGAACGTAGCTTCTGCCACTGCATTGTCATAAGGACATCCCTTATGGCTCAGGGAGCGTTCCATATGGAACGTTTCTAACAGTTCTTCAATTGTCTCGTTTTTAAATTCATTTCCACGGTCTGTGTGGAAAATATGGATTTCCGACAGATTTCCGTCTACTTTCATAAATGCCTGTTTTACAAGTTCTGCTGTTTTATGTTCTCCTGCACTGTATCCAATAATCTCCCTGTTAAAAAGATCAATCAGTACACAAATATAATTCCAGCGATTTCCTACCCTTACGTAGGTCAAATCACTTACCACTACATTGCGGTATGGCTGGTTTTGAAATTGTCGGTTCAACACATTCTCTACTTTTGATTCATTACATCTGTCTTTTTGCGGTTTAAACTGTGCTGTAGTATAGCTTGATACCAGACCTTCCTGTTTCATAATCCGTCCAATCCTGCGTCTTGATACCTGTTTCCCGCAATCAGCCAATTCTTTCTTGATCTTTCGTGTACCATAATAGTTCCGGCTTTTTCTAAAAATTTCCTGAATGTCTGCAGTGAGTTCTGATTCATCTTTTTTTGCTGCTGCTTCATAATAATAGGTGCTTCTGTTTACCTGTAGGACGCGGCACATTGCTGATACAGAGTATTTGTGAGCATTTGCTTTGATCACATTTACTTTCGTCCTAAGATCAGCGCCGCTTGTTTTAAAATATCATTTTCCATTCTTAACTGCTGGTTTTCTTTCCGAAGCCGGATCAGTTCTTCCTGCTCCGGAGTCCGGTTATCTTTTTCATGGAAAGAACCGGAATTGGATGCCTGCTTTACCCACTTGTCAAACAGGGAAGTAGCAATGTCATATTCACGGCAGATATCACATCTGCGTTTGCCGGAACGATATAGTTCCACCAGTTGCTGTTTAAATTCATCTGTATATTTGCGAGGTTTTCGTCGTTGTTTTTGTTCGGTCATAAAGAGTGCTCCTTCGTGTATTTATTATAGATTATATGACCTTAAAAAATCTGTCCAGTTAATTGTAACCTATCCATTTAGATGAATTTAATTCTCTTAATACAGCTTAGCTCCAGCAGGAATTGCGTCATCTAACATAAGCAGATTCAGTCCTTCGTGTCCGTCATACTCGTACACTGCTGAAATCAGCATTCCTTCTGATGGGATTCCCATCATCATTCTGGTAGGAAGGTTTGTGATTGCTACACATGTCTTTCCAACGAGCTGTTCCGGCTCATAGTACTCATGAATACCGCTTAAAATCGTGCGTTTCTTGTCAGTTCCATCATTTAATGTGAACTTGAGAAGCTTCTTTGACTTTGGCACTGCTTCGCAGGCTTCAATCTTTACGACTCTGAAATCAGATTTTGCAAATGTATCAAAATCTACAAATTCCTCAAAAAGAGGCTCAATTTTTACTTTTGAAAGATCAAGCTGTACGCTCTCTGCGGACACACTTGTTGTCGGCTCACTTGCTGCAGGAGCTGCTTCGGAAGTCTTAGAAGACTTCTTGTCAGAGTCTAATGACTTCATTGTCGGGACCCTTTTTGTGGTTCTTTCATACTCGACCAAGCTGGTGTTAATACTATTAAATTCTCCATATTCCAATTATCCCCCATACTTCATATTTTTGCTCTACTTTGAGTCACTTTGCGGGCAAATGATGTAAAATAGATGTAAGATATGATGTGACGCTTCGTGTGCCATTGTAAATCTGCGACGTCCCTGCTCCTTTTCAGCAAGAAGAAATTTATCAAGTACGATGGTATCTTTCGGGAAAACAAAGGGAATAATTTTTCCGTCCTGATGTACCAACAGTGGTGTTGCTCCATCTGCCAGAAAGCCAATCCTGCCTGCATCATCTTCTGCGAAAGAAGCGTATTCAATTCGTAACATAAGAAATTCTGTAATGAAATGTTCTATGTCGATGGATTGAATCACTCGATTGCTAAACTTATTAGCATAAGCTGTTATCAAGCCTTCGCTGATTTCTTCCAACTCGGCTCTTGACATATAAATACTCAAGTTGTGTCCATCTCCGACTCCACCTTGTCCGGCGGTGCAACTCCTCCGGCAAAGTTCTGTTGTATTTCCGCACTATCCAAATTGATTAGATAGCGAATTCCTTCAAGTGTTCTCATTCGTCTGTCCTCTGTTATAGTTCTTTGATGATGTGACAAGCCACACCCTGAATGCAGCACTCATCTACAATGATGTCTTTCATCTTCTTATTTTCCGGGTGGAGAATGATTTTCTTATTCTCATCATCTCGGAAGTAGCGTTTCAATGTATTCTGATTATCCACAAGGGCAACTACTATATCGCCATCATTGGCTTCTACCTGCTTTTTAACAACCACAAGGTCGCCGTCATCAATCCCTGCTTCAATCATAGACTGACCGCTTGCTCTTAATATGAAGAAATCTCCTTTGCCGAAAATGGCAGTAGGAAGTGATACATATTCTTCAATATTTTCTTCCTCATACTGAGGACTGCCACAAGGAATAGAACCTACAATCGGTGTCTGTGTCTGTTCGCCACTATACTTACGGGTCACATTGGTACGAATCTCCTGCCCGTCATACTCAATCATATTCTTCTCAGCCATCTCTACCAAGTATTTATATGCTGTACCTCTGGCAATACCAACCGCTTCAGCAATCTTTGTAGTCGATGGGGATTGTCTGTTTTGCAGGTAATAATCCTCGATGTACTTTTTTATCTCACTCATAAGTTCAGGACTCTTGCTTCTCATACCTGCACCTCGCTTTCTTTTCTATCGGAAGCAGTTTGCTTTCGATAGTTTTATTATACATGATACGAAGAAATTTTCAAGTAGGTTTTTCGCAAAAGAAAAGAGGTGTCGCAATTTGCTAACACCTCTCCATTCTTTAATATTGACTTTACGCTTTATGCAGACCATCTACATAAATGCAAATCTGCACTATTCATTCTCTTTCATATCTTCAGTAGCTTTTGTAAGCATTTGTCTGTATTGCTCTTTCAAGTTTTCCGGTGCAAGTATCTGTACCTTGCCATTAAAGCCAAACACCCAACCGAAAAAGGTTAGACTGGCTGATACTTCGGTCTGTACTCTGAAAGACGTCATATCATACGCAAGGGTTGTCACATCTTCTCCGAAACGGTCAACCATTGTTTTCATCAGGCTGTTATCACACCGTAAATCCACAAGGACTTTTTCGCCTGAGAACATAAAGAAAACTTCCTTTGTGTAATTCTCAATATCAAAATCATCAGGCATAGGAATAATGTCCTTATCCAATATCTCCGGCTTGGAAGCAATACGGTCTACCCTGAAATTGATAACTTTGCTTTTCTTCTCTGAATATCCGAGAACATAATAATAGTCCCCACACCAGAGAAGTTTATACGGACTGAGCTTATACACTTCGCCCTTGTTCTTCAGAACCTTTTTCTTTAATCCGGTATAATCGTAATACTGGAAAGAAATCTGTTTACCTGCGTTGATGGCATCGTTTATAGCGTCAATGATATAATATATCTGCTCATTATCCGGCTTAATGCGATTGACCACATAGTTATTACGCTTCAACTTTGCCACCTGCCCCGGACTGGTCATCGTATGTATCTTCTCAATCAGCGTTTCGCTTTTCTTCTTTGTAATGAACTTCGATGACTCTACTGCATCTATCAGCAGTTTCAGCTCCGGCAGTTCAAACTTTCGGCTGGCTACAAAATACTTGCTTTGCGTCGAATGAATGGTTACAATATCCAGTCCATATTCCAAAAGAGCTGCTATATCCTTCGTTATGGTTGTCCTGTGAGCAGAAATCCCATATTCCTCATTCAAAATCCCGATGAGCTGCGTTGTAGAAAGCGGGTGTTCTTCATCAGTACGCTCCAACAAGATTTTCAGTAGATATAGTATTCTTGGTTTTGCTTCCATACATTTATCCTTTCTCGAACAGACTCACCGCAAATTACAGTAAATTTCACCCGATTTCTTTTAAAATACCCATCAGTACAAAACGAGCATTGTCATATTCATAGGAACAGGTAGACAGTGTAAGCAGTCTGTCCTCATCGGATACAGTTGTCCCGGAGGTAAACAAGGAATTATCCAGCGCTGTTTTCAGCAGTCCGCTGCGTTCCTCTTTCGTTTTCTCAAATTCATACACCTTTGAATCTGACGGTGTAACATATCCGGCGATCAGCTTCACTTTATAATTCTGCTTTGGTGTGAGCAGATACAAAACAGAATGTTCTTCGTAATATTCCTGCTTACTGTATTTAGGCAGAGAGCCGAACATCGTGTTGTTTTTCATATTATGACCGTAGATAATGGTATGCAGATCAGAACAATCGGCGGCGTTTCGGTAATCCATAAAAAGCGTTCCCGCTATATTCCAAGTACCGTCAAGCAGTCGGCGAAGATAATACTCGTTATCCTTGCTCTGTACTACCGGATAGTTGATTTCGGTATCCGGGCAATAGAGCCAAGCAATAATGTCCTTGTTTTCTTCCTGCAAACGCTCAAAGTCTACCGTAATTAGTGCAGTTTCAGAAACAGGCTTTATCGCAGATTCTGTTTGTCCATTCTCCGTTTGCTGTGTTTGTGGTGCGGTTTCTACCGCTTTATCAATCAGCACATCATTCTGTCTTTGACTGTCCTGTGTTTCTTTCCAATAATCATAAATGTGATATGCAGATAAAGAAAAAACAGTTATACATACAGATAAAATCAGGATTTTCCATACCTTTTTAATAGCGTAACACCGTCCTTATTTGTCTGCTTTTTTATCATGCACCTTAGTCAGCTCATAAGTGCCGCCGATTGTTCCTTCGCCGCCGATGAGGATGAGGGTATCGCCTTTGACACTAAACTCATAGGTTGCGTCATGTGCCGATTCGTTCACAAAGTCGATATATAGCTGATTGTCCTTGATTTCATAGGTAAAATCATAATCTGCAAGGGTGAGGAGCATTGCACCGCTGCCTTTGCCGTCAAATTCATAGGCAGTAGTCCCATCAAAATCCCATTTGCCGGCAAGCGCATCTGTTCTGCCGGAGCAGCCTTTACAAATCAGCACAATAATCAGAACAACAAAAAGGAGTGCTAATAACGAAACAATCACAGCTCTTTGCCTTTTTCTTCGCTTTATTGCGGTTTTGCGTGTAGGGGAGAGATACCTGCCTTTGCTTGACTGAGCTTGTCTTTTGTATTCTGTTTGATTTGATGTGCGGGCAATCCGTTCGGTGTCAGTTGGTTTTTGGGAAATTTGCCGAGGCTGCTTATTGTTTTGCTATGCTTGATTTTGAACACTATTCTCTGACGAAGGCGAAGGTGCTTTGTCAAATGTTCTGAGTATTTCTTCAATTTCTTTTTCTTGTTCGTCCATTTGATTTCTCCTTGTTCGATTTCTTTCCGAAAATCGGCAAAGCGCTTTTTTTGCCGCCTTTCGGAAAGGGACTTCCGAAGAAATCCTTTTCGTAAGGAAAAGGCGGCAGCGGAAGCTCCGCTACCGCCATCCTTAAATGGTTAGCTATCTGTTATTTCACAGATTTTCTTTTTTAGTATAAACAGTAGTTGTCACAACTCCGAAGCCGCTGACGAACAGCAGAGCGATCCACAGCCACTCATACTGTTGTCGCCGGTCTGCGGATTCTGAACATCATCCGAAGGCTTGGTGGTATCGTCAGACTTGGTAGGAGCGGCAGGTTTGGTTGCCTTCTGACCTTCTTCGATAGTCTGAGTCGTTACTGCAGAGCCACCGGCAGAATCAAAGGTTACGGTATAGTTTTTATTTCTTTGTTGTAACAGCCTTAGCTTTTGACCAGCCTGAATAAATCCTTATGGATTTGCCGTTAATCTTAACTGTCTTATAGGTGCGAACTCTTACATAATACTTTTTCTTGCCCGAAAGCTTTGAAATTTTCTTTGATACTGTTGTATTCTTGCCTACTGTTACGGTCTTAGCCTTGCTGAATTTACTTGAGGCACTGTACTGTACCTGATAGCCTGTTGTCTGTGTAGCCTGCTTCTTCCACTTTACTGTAAACTTCTTTGAACCTGCTTTAAGTGAGGAAATACTTGTTGCCTTTGGCTTGATTGTGAAATAAAGCGTCTTTGTTCCGCTGTATTTACCCTTAAAGGTAATCTTTACTGCGTACTTGCCAACATACTTTCTGCCTTTTGCATAAGACACAGTATAGTCAGTATTCTTAACAAGTGTCTTTCCTGTTCTGTCCTTAACAATAACCTTAGGTGTTCTAACCTTTCCGTTATATGTTAATGATGTTGCTTTAAGCTTTATGCTTGATGCCTTTGTTACGGTTTGCTTTGTGGTGTGGGCAATCTTAGCAATATTGCCCCAAGATGCAAGGTCGGTTATTTCCTTTGTACCGAGTACATCTTCATAGAACTTGCCACAACCTTCGCACTTGTAGTATGCTTCCTTACCGCCCTCTGTGCAGGTGGCAGCTTTCGCAGCAACCAAAGTCAGATTGTGAGTGTGCGGTACAGTTTTGTAATATCCGCAGGTGTCGCAAACATTGTCAGAACCGTAATCGTGAGCCGCTTCGTCCTTTTTGTCGTGGCAACGAGAACATTCATGCCAGTGGTTAGTATCATCAGACTTCCATTCTGTGCCTGCGGTATGTCCGGGAGCCGGAATCTTCACACTGGTTTTATCGGTAATTTCTACCGATCCTGTTGCATCTGCGAACCACTTGTCACAGCCATCGCAGGTGTAGTATGCGGAATTGCCCGCAGTAGTGCAGGTGGCAGCTTTCGCAGCAACCAAAGTCAGATTGTGAGTGTGTTCTTCGTTTTTATTTTTGTAATAATATGTAACAACCGTTCCGTCCGAAACAATAGGCTTATTCAAGCCGTCAACCTTTATAAATTCATAATCATAAAGTGTTTTTGCCGGTGTTAAATCAAGCTTTGTGCCGTATGGCACGGTAAATGTTCCGCCGGCAGTGTTTGGAATTTCAGAGCCGTCCTCAAATTTATACTGAATTGAAACGGTTGTGTAGCGCTGTGTTTCCGTATTGTCGTCTGCAAGCACATTTCCGTTTTCATCGAGCACCTGAAATGCCACGGTATCGCCGCTCTTAAGCTGTGCATCAGACGGAATTTGATAAATAAGCGAGCAACTCTTTAAGCCTGAATTAAAGTCGCTTTTGATGTGATCCAAAGCACCGAGCGGCCAGAAATTCGCCTTATCATTCCAAACAGGAATGTCAAAGGTTTGTACTGTTTGAAGCGGATTCCCCGATGAATCGGTCGCAACGCTTCCGTCGGAGTGCTTAATCCACATTTTGAATTTTAATTGTCGTGCATTTTTATCTGAAATGTTTTGAATAACAGTTCTAAGCTCGATTTTTTTACCGTTCATATTAGTATTAAATCTGCTTTTGCTGTTGCCGCTCAAAAGTCGGTCATTGCGATTATATGTGTAATTATAATATGAACTTGTTTCAAGGTCGGTAAAATCAGACGGCTTTGAATAAGCGCCCGTATATTCCTTAACCTCGGGAGTTGCAACATAAAGGTCTACATCCTTAACAAGCTGAGACATTCGCTTGAAGCCCTGCAAACGGCAAACCTCACAGAATTGATAGTTTGTGTCTCTCATTATGCACTCATAACTTGAAACAAGCATTTTTGAGCCGTAAGCATTGCGGCAGGTATATGTGTTTCTAAAACCTAAAAGCTGTCGCCATTTTATCTTTTCCGGGTCTTCAACCGAGGAAAGATTGAGTGATTTAAGTTCCTTATCGTCAAGCAAATATCCGTCACTGTATTCATCACCGAGACCGAGCAAACCGTGTCCAAACTCGTGTGCAAAAGTTTTTGACGCACGATAACTGTCTGATGGCGAAATGAAATAATGGAAGCCGTATTCACGGTTATTATAAGCACCGCCGAAATCTGATTTTGTGTTTACAACCATAGCGAACTGAGCAATATAATCGTGAACATAATAATAAGGCTCATATTCCGAACCGGACGGAATTGTGTTTGGATCACACTTTTTTTTGATATGAGCATCGTGAATTTTCTCGATAAATTCAGGACCGATACATCTCTCAAAAATATGATTTTTCCACTGACTTCCGTGGAGATTATTAGAAATAACAGGCGAATTATATTTGTCGACTATAACATCAAAGAAGGTGCTTCCACCATTGTCAAAAGTCGATTCGGAAGCTGTGCAAAGAGCGTAAACATTGAATCTGTCGGCATAACTGCGATACGGTTCATATTTCATAGCGTCCTGCCAAAGTCGTTTGACATCATTGATGAATTTGCCCTGCTGACTTTTTGTGTATCCCTCGCCGCAAACGACAACAACCATATTTTCCGTGTCGCTACGTGTTTTTTGGATGGTATAAACAGGGATGGTAGGATTAGAATATTTTCCGTCATTTGAATACCACGGGCCGAGGGTGAGCTGAATGCTTTGCTCGGTGCTGACATTCCAATCGGGATTTGCGTCCTCGGCAGGTTCCGAAATTGTATAATCATCCTCTTGCTTATTTGGAGCAGAGCCGATATAAGGACTGCTTTGTGAGCCGCTGCCGGAAGTTGTAACAAAATATTCGGAATCGAGATAAAATGCAGGTCTTACACCCAAATCGGAATACCACGGAGCATAACGACCGACCTGACCCGATGAACTGATATAACGCATATCGTGATTGCAATCGGTAACAGGAGTGCGAAGCCAATAAGGCCAAGCCATACCGTCATTATTATACGCAACATAATAACCTTTGAGATTTTTCCACACGGCATTAGCCTGCTTTACATCAAGAAGAAAAACCTTTTCGGTTGTAGTTTCAAAATATGAACTGTCGTAGTTTGCCACCGCTTCCGAGATATCGGTGTAGTATAACAAATCCGAATTTGCGTCTCCATCAACTATGCCCTTGTTGTATTCGGGATGAGAAACGAGAGAACGCTGGGTAACGGTTTTCATTGCCGCAATTTCAGATTTTGAAAAAGCGTTGAGAAAACCCGCTTTTTCGTTGTACGCTCCCACACCGCTTACATATCCGTCTTTCGGAGGGTTGCCGCAAAGCCAATCGACTTTGCCTTCAGCTGCGGTCGAATTTAACCAAGAACGCATATTGCTGTCTTTCCAATAGTTAGAACCGTAATCATCACGCTTATAGCTTCTGCTGTGTGATTTTGAATTGCTGTTGTCATTTGTTTTGGCATCATATGCAAGGGTGTCAACAATTTTGTCTGCAAGCATAAGCGGTCCGTTATTGTCAATGCTTACACATCGCCAAAGAATTGAGGCATTGTTATACGCGCCCATTTTAACATAGTCGCCAACTTTAATATCGGGCTTTGATGCCGCCTGAATGGTCATCGGCAAAACGGAAATTGCCATGCACAATGCCAAGAATATTGCGGTTATTTTTTTCGTCATTAAGGAACTTCCTTTATAAGCTATATATTTGCTTTTATTATATTGTAAGGTGTTATATGTGTCAATCACCAGTTTACAAATTTATAAATGATAGACTTGCTGACAAATCAGCTGTTTTAAAGCCTTTGTCATAGCATTTGATTTTATATGTGTTTCGATATTTTTCACGAAAGTGGCAAAAAATATCTGGCTGCGAATGCCCTGACTTAATTCAAACCGAAACTCCTGCACACTTTTTGTGCGGTATTCAGAAAAATGTTCGTTCTGATAAGGCAGAATCTTCATGGCACAGTAACTGATATTGATCAAATTGACCAGCATTTCAATCCCTTTGCAGCTTCGCACCATATAGTTGCAAAAAGACCAGAACGTTTTCTGCTCATAGTAGCTTGTTTCAATATTCCAGCGAAATGAGTACAAAAGTAGCGGTATGTATTTCATCCGATCACTTCCAGTCTGGTTTAATGGAGCTTTTTCCTGCCATGCGCAGAAAATCTGCAGATCTTCCGGGAAAACGGTACTGAAAAACAGTCGTTTTGTACCATGTTCTTTTTCAGTGACAGTGACATAGGCAAGAACTTCTCTGTCGCCGAAGATCTTAGTCAGAACCCGACGGACACCGGTATAATAATCCCCGATCTTTTTATTGGATAATGTAAAATCTGTCTCAACAGAAAGCTGTTTTCCATGTTTGGCAGGACGTCCCCGCCGACCGGTACGTGCAGGTGCAGGATCATACATGACAGAATCAATCCTTGCATTACCGATCAGATCCAGGTTTGGATATTCATCAACGATTGATACCAGGTTCTGTTTTGTATACCAGCTGTCGCACAGGATGATGACATGATCCCTGCTGTGAAATTCAGGCATAACCTGCCGGATCATGGATGCTGCCAGTTCCAGTTTGGATTCTTTTTTCTGCCACATACGATAACCAAGCGGAACAGAAAGATAAGATACCTTATCTCCATTCCAGACAGGTACGCAAAGCATGACACTCCTTCTATATTTCATTTCTTACTGAAATATAACCTAACAGAAAAAAATAAAGATTTGATGAAGATTGCTAAATAATTCGTCTACTCTATTTTTATTCTCGTATGGAATAAACCATGCCCCGTAATTTTACTACCTACAGAAATTCTGTAGTGCAAACTACTTTGCAAATCTGTAACTAATTATTCAATTGTTATGTCCAATCTCTCTTGGACAATTGATATTCTACAATGCACTTTAATTTTACGGAAGTGACACCACTGGTGTATTTTTACGAATTTTCATCAGTTTTTGGTGTATTTGTCATTTCCTTTAATTTGTTCCATGTATGCTTAGGCAGTTCTCTTGCCGGCTCTCTGAATCGTTCAAGATATTTTTCAAATAATTCCGTATTGATTAATGCTGAATTACCGACTTTATAGACTGTTCCTGCCTCTCTCGCAATTACTATGATTCTCGATTTACTTATCCCGTAAATAATCGCTCCTTCCTCTGCATTGACAAATTTTTTCATAAAATCCTTTGTATCTGAATAGCACTTATATGAGTAACTCATTCATCAGTCTCCTTTCACATTTGGCAATGGATGTTTCATTTCTGTTGGCGGTTCTCTGAATTGCTCCATATATTCATCAAACACCTCCAGATTAATCAGAATAGTATTTCCTTTTGCTTCGCCTATCTTATATACAGCTCCAGCTGCTCTAGCCATTTCGATAAATCTATGATGTCCTATGCTGTAAGTCATTGAACCCTCTCCGATTCTCACAAACTTCTTTTCCACAATTTTATTTGAACTAGGAACTCTTGCAGAATGTTTCATAAATTTCATCAACCTTTCCTTATGTACTAATATAATCTTTGCAAGCTGATATCTTGCTCCAGCAGCCAACGCTATATCCATTGCCTCATCTTGTGTTACATCTAATAAAGCCATTACCTCATCAATACGAATAAATCTTGGTTTTACAATTTCTTTTCTATAGGCACAAACTGAACCACTCAATGTATTTACCATAACATCACCTACTTATAAAACTCAGAATCTGTAATATGAAAAGTTTCAAGATACTTATCCAATATTTCTGTATTAACAAGTACAAGCTGACCAATTTTATAACAAGCCTTGGCATCCTTAGCCACTTCTTGAAATTTTGTCATTCCCATAAATATTAAATGATAACCAAAACTTCGCCCCATAAATGCTATGTGACTTACCATAGACATTATTTCTTTAATTTGTTTTGTATCTTTTGACAACGCATAACTAGAAAATTCATCAAATAATAAATACTTCTCGTCATATCCTTTATTACGAATAGTATCAACAAAAGAATTATAAAACTTTCTTAACAAGTCATCACATTCTGTATACTCCGCATATGTTGGTACGATATTGTCCCAATCTCCACCTGCTTTGAAATCACAGATGGAAATATCTACATTGTTATCCAGTATTTGATTAACAATCATCTGGGAACTGACGGTCTTTGAACCGCCAGTTATTCCAGAAATCAACAAATGTGGGACTATCCTTGTATCCCATACAAGATGGTTTTAGACTATCTTGAAATAGACGAAAATATTATTGCTACATGCCATTTTTCAAACTTATGTGCTCCAGAACTTTTTTCTTCTCTATCCTCAAGGAATCAATTAGCTATTATATATTTAATGAAAAATCTACATACTGATTTTTCATTTAACTCACTTTCCGATAATTTAGGTATTGAAGAAACAGGCTTTTAATTTGATATTGACCATAAAAAAGCAGATGAATCAAATCATCTGCTTTCTCCATTAATCCTTTCCTGCAATTTTTTCTAACTGCTTTTCTATTTTATCAAGACTATAGCTCTTTTTCTGTTCCATACGAACATAATCAGAAGTATTTATTATACAGTTTATACCTTTCATCGGTAACTCAAATTGTTCATTATACATCTTGCCATTACTATAATACTGAATATCTATTATTAGCGGTTTCTCACACAATTTCATATAATCGCCTGTTCCGTCCGCTGGTACGCAAATAGAGTAAACATATTTATCATCCGCAGGGAGAAATATTTCTATATCTTTTAATTTTTGCAATGTATCTGCAACACTTGAATTTTTTTCTGTGCTTCTTAAACACTCTAACCACTTTGCCGAAATATTTATTATTAATTTTTCCGCCATTGTCTTTCCAATATTATGAAATGCCAAACAATATAATTGTCCCTCTAATGTTACAAAACGAGGAATTACATGTGCTCTGTTACTTTCTTCAAACTGTCGTTGAGCTTCTTCTGTTTGCCTTCTTGTAGCTGATGCAGACTTTCCATTGAATATACATATAAATATCGTTGCAATAACATATACAAATGTCAGTACTGCCATAACAAATCCATTATTGTTATTCATCCATGTTATCAACTCTTTCATTAACGATTTCCTTTCGCTCTATTATGTGTTTTACAAAGCATTTGACAATTACTAATATCTGTTGCACCGCCATTACTCCATGCCGATACATGGTCTGCATCCATCTCACTTAACTTCCAGATACGACCATGGTTATTGTCAGAACCTAACGCACAAAGCGGACAATTTGATTTATCCGTTCCCTTAACTGCACTTGTCTGTTGTGCATACACACTTTTTTTCGTCGGCTCATCAAAAATACGAATGTTCAGTAATTTTGTTTCTACGCAACCACCAAGAATATATTCATATATACCCTTTTTGTCTTTTACAAAATAGTCTGCAAGATATTCTTGTACTTTCTCTGACACCTCTTGCGGATTATATGCATTTCTGTGATATGTCTCATATAATCTTCCCCAATCAAGACCGACCATAGATGAAGCAACATCAAGAAAAACACTTGATACCCAATCTATAACTGAATTAAAATACGTCTTTAGTTCCGTTATATTATCATCATATCTATGTTGGCTCATATATCCGCTTATATTACCTTTACTAACCCATTGTAAAGCTGTATGTAAATAATCCTGTCTATTTGCACTACCAGATATATATGCACTCCACTTTTGTATATTTGCATTCTGACTGTTACTAAATTCCTCTTTTGCCTTTGTAACAAATGTTCCAGAGTGTATTGCATTTAAAAGTTCTTGTGCGTTAAGTGGTACTCCTGCAATATTAATTGTTTCAAACCACTCTTTTATTTCGCTTTCCTCTCCTTCACAAATATATATAGTTAATAGAGAATCTAATATTTTGCGTTTTTTATCTTCTGCAAGTCCACCAAAATACTGTTCCATACCATTGCTATCTTTAATTGCAAATTTTCCTGTCACAAATCTTCCGAAACTCGTTATTCTTTGCTGTCCGTCAAGAACCTCATACTTATCTTTCCCTACTTTTGTAAAATAAATAAGTCCAAGCGGATAGCCCTTTAATAATGATTCTATTACTGCAACATCCTTTTTACCATCTGCATAGATGTAATTTCTCTGATATTCTGGTTGAATTGTCAATTTACCAGACAATCCAAACAATCCTTTTCCTTCGTAATCGTTATATACAAATCCCTTGCAAATATCTTCAACTGTAATATCCGTTCTTAATGTTGTTTTCATTCATTCTCCCTTCTGCGAATTGCAATACGCTTATAAACCAATTTTCCATCTATTGTCGGTACTGCTAAATCAAAATCCCCATCTTTACCATGATTAAATTCGCCTACTATTTCAAATTGGTCTGGATTATACTTGTCTAAAAAAGTAATCGGCACTCCCATAATTCCTTCATAATCATTCGGTATCGCATCCGTAAACGGAACTTCTATTGCATCAAAATTATCATACTTTTGATACTTATTTTCTTTAATTTGCTTGTGCTTACTATATTTAATATTATCAGCCATACTCATAAGCTGTAATGGTTGATGCCTACGTCCATGGTCAAGATTTGTCAACCACAAACAATTATTTGTAGCAACAATTCTTTTTCCATCTTCTATTCTCGCTTCTGTTCCATATAACTCATAATTATCTGGAACAATAAAACCAGAAATCCAACGACCCATACCATTTCCGAGCCATATCTTATTATCCATAATGTATGGAAAAACTTCTTTGTATAATATGCAATTAATATTTCCAATAATTAAAAATTTCTTATTTGCTTCAATAATCCATGAAAGAAATTCTCTAAACATGCTAAATGGTGGATTAGTTATTATGACATCTGCTTCATCACGAAGTTTTCTTACTTCCTCGCTTCTAAAATCTCCATCCCCTTCTAAATAAGACCACTCTAAATCGTTTATATCAATTCTTCCAGAAGCATCACTATCCTTTTCCAAAACAAAAATCTTTCCATGTGTATCTGTCTTTTTTTCATCATATTGAGGACTATTCATTTCAAAAAGCGTTATTTGATGATATTCTATTTTCTTACTTGCTGATGCATAACTCGTTGATATTAATTTTTTTAATCCTAGCATCTCAAAATTTTGAGCAAAAAACTTTGTAAAATTACTCCACTCTGGGTCATCGCATGGTAACAATACAGTTTTCCCTCTAAATGTATCTGGATTATATTCTAAATACGCATTTACTTCTTTTTGAATATCTACAAACTGCGTATAAAATTCATCATTTTTTGCTGACTTTGCCGCCGTCAATCCACTATTTTCTCTCATATCTCTATCCTTTTCTATATTGTGCTAAAACTATTGTACCAGAAAATGAAAGAAAGCGGTCAAACTTTTTATAAGTTCAACCGCTTCACAATTAACTTCTATGAACGTGCTCTCTTTATAAACTTTTCTCGTAAATTGGTCATAGGATTTAATTCATTATACAATACCACTAACTAATTTTAGTAGAGTTTTGCCCCAGCAGGAATATGGTTATCAACCATAATAAGATGAAGTTCTTCATCCTCCGAATCTTTAAGGTTGTTTACTGCTGAAAGTAACATACCACAAGATTCAATTCCCATCATTGCTCTTGGTGGAAGGTTTGTAATAGCAATCAATGTTTTTCCAACTAATTCTTCTGGTTCATAATATGAATGTATTCCAGAAAGGATTGTTCTATCAACACCTGTACCATCATCAAGAGTAAACTGTAATAATTTTTTGCTCTTTGGTACTGCTACACATTCCTTAACCTTAACTGCTCTAAAATCTGATTTTGAGAATGTATCAAAATCAACTGTTTCCTCAAACAATGGCTCAATTTTTACATTTGAGAAATCAATCTTTTCCTCAACGGTCGCAATCTGGTCGCAATTCTCGGTTGTAGTGCTCTTAGATGCCTTATTTTCCTGCTTATCAGAGCCTAATGACTTCATTGTCGGGAACAGTAATACGTCACGGATTGCTGCGCTGTCTGTAAGCAGCATCACAAGACGGTCGATTCCGTATCCGATACCACCTGTTGGCGGCATACCGATCTCCAATGCATTTAAGAAATCCTCGTCTGTGTGCTCTGCCTCATCGTCACCGGCTGCTGCATTTGCATCCTGTGCTGCGAAACGCTCACGCTGGTCGATCGGATCGTTTAACTCGGAGTATGCATTACACATTTCCCATGTATTGATGAAAAGCTCGAAACGCTCTACCTTTGTAGGATCGCTCGGTTTCTTCTTTGTAAGCGGAGAGATCTCGATCGGATGATCCATGATGAAGGTCGGCTGGATCAGCTCTTTCTCGCAGAACTCCTCGAAGAAAAGGTTGATGATATCACCCTTCTTATGACGCTCCTCATATGCAATATGATGCTCATCTGCAAGTTTTTTCGCTGCAGCATCATCTTCTACAGTATCGAAATCAATTCCGGTATATTTCTTAATCGCATCGTTCATGGTCATGCGTGTAAATGGCTTGCCAAGATCGATCTCGATACCATTGTAGCTGATCTTAGTGCTTCCGCAGACTTTTTCTGCAAGATAACGGAACATGGACTCTGTCAGTTCCATCATTCCCTCATAGTCTGTGTATGCCTGATACAGCTCCATCAACGTGAACTCCGGGTTATGACGGGTATCAACACCCTCATTACGGAATACACGACCGATTTCGTATACACGCTCAAGTCCGCCGACGATCAGTCTCTTTAAATATAATTCCAGAGAGATACGCAGTTTTACATCTTCATTTAATGCATTGTAATGTGTCTCAAACGGTCTTGCTGCTGCTCCACCTGCATTCGATACAAGCATCGGAGTCTCTACTTCCATAAAATCACGGTCTGCTAAGAAGTTACGGATTTCTTTTAAGATCTTGGAACGTTTGATAAATACTTCCTTGCTCTCCTGGTTCATGATCAGATCGATATATCTCTGACGATAACGCATATCTGTATCTGTCAGTCCATGGAACTTCTCCGGAAGGATCTGTAATGACTTAGACAGCAGCGTCATCTCCTCAGCATGGATAGAAATCTCACCTGTTTTGGTACGGAAAGCATATCCCTTTACGCCCCAGATATCGCCGATATCAGATTTCTTGAAATCTTTGTAGATTTCCTCTCCGATATTATCTCTTGCAACATATACCTGAATACGTCCCTTTAAGTCCTGAATATTGCAGAATGATGCTTTTCCCATCACACGTTTAAACATCATACGGCCGGCGATCGATACCGGTTTGCCTTCCATTGTCTCAAAATTGTCGATGATATCGGTTGAGTGATTTGTCACATCATATTTTGTGATGACAAACGGATCTTTTCCGTTCTCCTGCAGTTCATGCAGCTTGTCATAACGTACCTGAAGCAGCTGGTTTAAATCCTGCTGGTTATTGTTCTGCTCTGCCATGTTTATCCTCCACTTGTTTTATTCCCCGGACAGTCTTTCTGCCCGACTATCATATCTCTTAGTTTGCTCTGTGAATTGAAAGCACTTTGTATGAAAACTCTCCTGCCGGTGTCTCAACAGTAACGGTATCACCTACCTGTTTACCAAGCAGTGCCTTACCAACCGGTGATTCGTTGGAAATCTTGCCTTTTAAGCTGTTAGCCTCGGTAGAACCAACGATCTTATACTCTAATTCCTCATCAAATTCGCAGTCAAGGATCTTTACGCTGCATCCGATGCTTACTTTATCAAGATCAGCCTCTTCCTCGACAACTACTTCTGCATTCTTTAAGATTTTCTCAAGTTCTTCGATACGTGCTTCGATGTCTCTCTGCTCGTCCTTTGCAGCGTCGTACTCAGCGTTCTCAGATAAGTCTCCCTGCTCTCTTGCCTCTTTGATCTTCTGTGAAACTTCTTTTCTTCTTACAACCTTTAAGTTCTCTAATTCGTCTTCCAGTTTCTTGAGTCCCTCGTAAGTCAGAATGTTTTTCTTGTCCATTGCATTTACCCTTCTTTATAATAATTATTGTTCGGTTCATATATACGGCGGCACAAAGCCTTGCGCCAGACGCTATGAACGATAAAAAGCCTTCTCAAATCTGTCCTGCCACGGCGCCCCCGTTTTCTTTTTTGGTCTCTTAACAATCACAGTATTATAACCGATAGGTACTGCTATGTCAAGATTTTCGGCTGTTCGCCAGGTTTTTTTATGGATTGGAATATAATGTTTTCCCAATGCGATCTGTTTTTCATACAGAGCACTGTTCCATTCAAAATCAAGCAGAAAAATACTGCTGTTTTTTTCCTTATTCTTTGCTAATCCAAGACGCTTTTTCGATACGATAAGTGAAACCAGTCCGGTCTTCTCATACATTGTCTCTGCAAACTCATGAAAATATGCAGGCCGGTCTGTATAAATTGTAAGCGCATTAAGCTCATCCCCGATCTGCTCCAGCACATCGAGCGTCCCTGCCGGCTCAAACATCCCTGCTCCATCCGGTTCCTCATCGATCACCTCGACAATCGCGCACTCCGGCTTCACACTTTTTGCCGCAAGAATGCCTTCGTACACTGGTTTAAAATCATATAAAAATTCATTGGAAAAGTACATCGCGCTTCTCCGTCATATTCCTTTTTCCATCTTTATGACAGCATTTTCTGATTCAGTACTTTTTCCGGAATTTTACTTATGTCTTTTTTGTTTCCTTCATTTTAACTTTACCGGATTGAATTTTTCTTCCAGTCGCTAAGTCACGAATCGCCTTTTGGCACTCGGATCATGCCATAAAACCGCAGACCTCCTGAAACAATGCCTCAAGCTGCTCATATGTCTCCACCTCGTTGATCCTGCCCCGCAGCTTAGAAGAGTTACGGTAGCCGGCTGTATACCAGGCGGCATGTTTCCTGATCTCACGGATCCCGGTGTATTCGCCTTTAAACTCAAGCTGCATGCGCGCATGCCTAAGAAGCATCTGCGTCACTTCCTCGAACGTCGGTTTCGGAAGTTCTTCACCCGTCTTAAAATAATGAAGGATCTGCGCAAAGATCCACGGATTTCCCTCCGCACCGCGTGCGATCATAAAGCCGTCACAGCCGGTCTGTTTCTGCATTGCGATCACGTCCGCCGCCGTTAAAATATCACCATTTCCGATCACGGGGATAGAAACTGCCTCTTTTACCTGTCTTATGATATCCCAGTCAGCCTTTCCCGAATAAAATTGTGACCTTGTCCTTCCGTGGACTGCCACTGCTGCAGCACCGGATTCCTGCGCAATGTGAGCCATCTCAACCGCATTGACATGTTCCTCGTCAAATCCTTTGCGGATCTTGACCGTAACCGGCTTTTTGATTGCACGGGCAGTCTTTTCAATGATCTCCCCGGCGAGCTTTGGATTTTTCATCAGTGCAGAACCATCACCGTTGTTGACTACTTTCGGCACCGGGCAGCCCATGTTGATATCTAAAATATCAAACGGTCTGTCTTCGATCTGTTTCGCGATCTCACTCATGATATCCGGATCAGAACCAAACAGCTGAAGCGACACCGGATTTTCCCGCTTATCGATCGTTAACAGATCTTCGGTATTTCTGTTTTTATAGAGAATCGCTTTTGCACTCACCATCTCCATGCAAAGCAGCCCTGCTCCCTGTTCCTTGCAAAGCAAACGAAATGGCAGGTCTGTTACGCCTGCCATCGGTGCTAGTATCAGGTTATTTTCTAACGTTACATTTCCAATCTTAAGTCGTCTGATCTCTCCCATACCACCATTTTCCTAAATAATTTACTCTCTCATATCCAATTCAGGTATCCTGAATCTCCCGATCAAATATCTCTTATTTCCTGATCTTACCGGATTTACGATTCTGTTTCTTATAAATAAGGTTCATTCCTTTTAAAGTCAGGTTCGGATCGTATACATCGATCACATCTGTCTCATTTGCAATGATACGTCCAAGACCGCCGGTTGCGACCACCTTGACCTCTCCCATGTCAGCCTCTCTGATCATATTTTTTACAATATATTCTGTCTGTCCGATCTGTCCATATACCAGTCCTGCCTGCATACTTGAGATCGTTTCTTTTGCAAGAATGCTCTCCGGTTTGCGGATCTCGATCTCCGGCAGTTTTGCCGCATCTTCCCACAACGCTTTTGCAGAAATGCGGATTCCCGGTGCAGTTACCCCGAAAACAAATGCTCCGTTTTTATCGACCAGATCATAAGTAGTGGCAGTGCCAAAATCAAGTACCAGTACCGGTCCGCCATACAGCTCATATGCTGCTGCCGCATCCACGATACGGTCTGCACCGATCTGCCGCGGATTCTCGGTTACCACGCGGATTCCTGTTTTGGTACCCGGCTCCACAATGATCGGATTGATACCAAAATATTTGATGATCGCACCCTCTAAGGAATGCATAACATTTGGAACAACAGAAGCTATGATTGCATCCTCGATGTCATCATGTCTGATCTTATTCTGCTCTAACAGATTTGACAAAAGCATTCCATACTCGTCCGATGTACGCGGCATCTTCGTCGTGATACGAAAACTTGCCATTACCTCATCCCCACGGAATACACCTACTGTGATATTTGTATTTCCTACGTCAATCGTGATTACCATCGTATTTTCCTACCTTTTTCTTTACATTTCTGATTCGTCCACACCAATATATAACACTTTATAATACATCTCTAAAGCGCGAAGCAGTTCTTCTTTTGTGCGCTGCAGCTCACGTATTTTTAATCCACAGCCGATCTCATCATATAAAAGATCGTTCTCATCACTGGAAGTACGGAACTCCAGATTGCCATCCTCATCAAAGACGACCTGAAAAATACCACCGATATCTTCCGTAAAAAGAACACACATGATCTTTAATTCATCTTTGATCGAATCCGGAAGTCCCTTGAAATCCTGATTCAGATAAAATTTTTTATTGTAAGCGCTCGCTCCGCAGAGCACCACTTCTTCTCTCTCAGACATATCCGTATACTCCTCTCACGGAAACTTCGCCGGAGGATACCAGTTTTCTGCCTTCCCAAGTATCCACGATCAGTTCGCCATGCGGCGTGATTCCCATTGCTTTCGCCTCATAAGGCTCTTTTGGATCTAACACTCTGACCTGTTTTTGCATATTGATCAGGTGCGCATTGTATTCTTTTACCAGGCCGCTTAAATCTTCCGTCTCTAAGAATATCTCATAATATCGTTCGAACTGCTCTAATACTGCCTCGATCAGTTCTGCGCGGTTCACACGTAAACCGGTCTCCATCAGGATCGAGGTTGCTATCTGTTCAATCTCTTTTGGAAATGATTGATTCTGGACATTGATACCGATTCCAATGACAACATGATTAATGTAATCTAACTGTGCACTCATCTCCGTTAAGATTCCGCAGACTTTTCTGCCGTTCATCACAATGTCATTCGGCCACTTAATACCTGCGTCTACGCCTGTTTTCTCCGATATCGCTTTCGATACCGCAAGTGCTGCGATCAGTGTCAGCATGGAAGCACGGTCAGGGGCAAAATCCGGTTTGAGCACCAGCGTCATAAATATTCCGACTCCTGCCGGAGATTCAAATCCTCTTCCACGGCGGCCGCGTCCGGCTTCCTGCTTCTCCGCAACGACCAGTGTACCGGTCGGATGACCTTCCTCTGCAAGCTGTTTTGCCTTTGTATTGGTAGAATCTATCGTATCAAAATAAAAGATCTCACGTCCTGCCCATTTTGTTTTCCGGATGCTTTCCAATTCTGCCTTATTCAGACAATCCGGTGTCGACACGATCTTGTATCCTTTATTCTGCACTGCCTCGATCACATATCCAGCCTCTTTTAACTGCTTCACCGCTTTCCAGATTGCAGTGCGCGATACTCCAAAGTGCTCACACAGTTCCTGACCGGAAATATAATCATCGGCTTCCTTTAATGCCGCTAGTAGCTGTGTCCTCATCTGTTTCCTCCATTTTTGTCTGATACACTTATTTTTCACACTGTTCTCCACCAAGTGTTGCAAACATGACTGCTTTGATCGTATGCATACGGTTTTCTGCCTCATCAAATACGACAGACTGTTTACTCTCAAATACTTCATCCGTTACTTCTAATTCACTGTAACCAAACTTCTCATAAACTTCTTTGCCGATCTTGGTCTTTAAGTCATGGAATGCAGGCAGACAGTGCATGAAAATGGCATCCGGTTTTGCATTTGCCATAGCTTTCGCATTTACCTGATATGGCATCAGATCATGAAGACGTTCCTCCCAGATCTCATCCGGTTCACCCATGGATACCCATACATCCGTATAAATAACATCTGCGTCTTTTGTGCCCTCTTTGACATCTTCTGTCAGTGTAATGGTTGCTCCTGTCTCTTTTGCAACACCTTCACAGTACTCTACCAGTTTTGCATCCGGGAAATACTTTTTGCTTGTGCATGCAACAAAATCCATACCAAGTTTTGCACAGGTCACCATCAGGGAATTACCCATATTATAGCGGGCATCACCCATGTAAACCAGTCTCACACCTTTTAATCTGCCAAGATGCTCACGGATCGTCAGCATATCGGCAAGCATCTGAGTCGGATGAAATTCATTGGTCAGACCATTCCATACCGGCACACCGGCATATTCTGCCAGCTCTTCCACGATATCCTGTCCATATCCACGATATTCAATACCATCAAACATACGTCCCAACACACGAGCGGTATCCGGAATGCTCTCTTTTTTGCCGATCTGGGAACCCGAAGAATCTAAGTAAGTTACATGCATGCCAAGATCATGGGCTGCCACCTCAAAAGAACAACGTGTCCTGGTGCTTGTCTTTTCAAAAATAAGTGCGATATTTTTTCCTGTCAGACAATCATGCGCAATACCCTGTTTTTTCTTTGCTTTCAGATCCGCTGCAAGGTCGATCATATATGTAATCTCTTCTGGTGTAAAGTCCATTAATTTTAAAAAATTACGTCCTTTTAAATTCATGCCTTTCTATCTCCTTTACATGGCTGTGTATATTATCTTTTTATGCCACAACGGATGGTACAACATGCGCACCATCCGTTCTGATAAACTTTTTTGATTTTATTTATGATCTGCTGCAATTTCCGTAACGGATTTTGCAAGACCTGCGATTCCCTGGATCTCAGATGGAATAATGATCTTGGTTGCTTTTCCATCTGCTGCTTTTGCAAATGCCTCTAAGCTCTTTAACTGGATCACATTCTGATCCGGTGCAGCTTCTTTGATCATGCGAAGTCCGTCTGCATTTGCCTGCTGGATCTTTAAAATAGCTTCTGCCTGACCTTCTGCCTCGCGTATCGTTGCCTCTTTCTTTGCCTCTGCGCGTAAGATCGCTGCCTGTTTTTCAGCCTCCGCATCAAGGATTGCAGATTCTTTCTTTCCTTCTGCAACAAGGACGGTTGACTTTTTCTCACCTTCCGCACGAAGGATCGCTTCACGTCGCTCACGCTCTGCCTTCATCTGTTTCTCCATCGCATCCTGGATCGCTGCAGGCGGGATGATATTCTTTAACTCAACACGGTTGACTTTGATTCCCCATGGATCAGTCGCAACATCTAAAGAAGATCTCATCTTCGTGTTGATTGTCTCTCTCGATGTCAGTGTCTCATCAAGTTCAAGATCACCAATGATGTTACGCAGTGTGGTTGCTGTCAGATTCTCAATCGCCATGATTGGATTTTCGACTCCATATGCATAAAGCTTCGGGTCTGTGATCTGGAAATATACGACAGTATCGATCTGCATCGTTACATTATCTTTTGTGATAACCGGCTGCGGCGGGAAATCTACCACCTGCTCTTTTAACACAACTCTCTTTGCCACACGGTCGATAAACGGTGCTTTGAAATGAATACCTACAGACCATGTTGCAAGATAACCTCCCAGACGTTCTACCACGCATGCAGTTGCCTGCGGAACGATCTTAACACAGGATACTGCGATCAGCAGTGCTACGATAATTAAAATAATAAGTGCTACAATTACTCCTGGCATACGAAACTCCTCCCTAAATTCAATTTTAAATACAGTATACTATCTGTTTTGTGCCTTTATTCATATTACTATATTTACTTTGAGATTACAACTAATCTTTTCAGATGAGATCTTCAGAAGCTCTCTTCCTGCGGATATGCCTTACAATCACAACAACTGTACCCACTAAAAATGGAAATACAAATGTGCCAAAACGGTACAGAAGTGACGCTGATCCCGCCATACCTGTCCCGACGATCCCTGCAAACAGGCTGGTAAAAACAAATTCTGTCGATCCGATTCCTGCCGGTGATGGAATCACTGCCGCAAGCATGACAGACAGTGACGTGATCGCAAGCACCTGCGCCAGAGTCAGTGCAGGATTTTCCTGAAACCGGACACCTTTAAAAAGAAGATACGGTATTCCGTACCAGAAACAGCATTTCAACAGGCAAAGAAAGATCACCTCTGTGGTAACTTTTTTGTTTTTCATCAGATGGTTCGAAGCATCCTCAAGCATCATGCACTGCCTTTTGATCTCTTCTGCCATTATTTCAAATTTTCCATGAAATTTCTGATTTGCGAAGTCAAGCAGCCGGCAGATCAGATGATGAAACCGGTTCGAACAGCAGAATAAAAACAACCCAAGTGTGATCACCAGTGTAAGCACATATCCGGCAGCTAAAAGTCCCGCATAATCACCAAACCAGTTTCTCATAAATTCCCAGTTCATCACAAAAAAGATTGCAGAAAACAATGCAATGCTTATTTTGTGGAGCGCATACTGTATCATATACAGTCCAAATCCCCCGCCATATTCAATTCCATGCTCACCCAGATAAATGATCGCTGCAACTCCGGAACCGCTTCCTAACGTTGCCACCCGGTAAAAAGAACAAAGGAACGCATTCGTAATACCATTTTTATATGCAAAAGACGACCGATACTGCTTTGCGAGCACGGTCGTGATAATGCCTTCTATGATCTGATATACCGCTGCCATCAGACAAATGCCAATGACAACGGCTGGTGATGTTTTCGTAAGCTGTTCTAAAATCGGTCCTGCCGAATCACGGAAAGTATACACGATAATACCAATGACTGCCAGAACCAGTCCCCATTTTAAAAGCTGCTTTTGTATTTTATTGATAACAATCGCCCCTTATTATTGCTGCTCACACTGCAACTGTGAACAAAACTTATTTCTTTTTGAAATTGGTGTAGCCTTTTTGTTTGTATGGATGCTCCTTCCAGAGTCTGTCTGCAGTCTCTTTCCATTCACATGCATATGCCTCACATTTTCCACATAAATGTTCTACCGGCTCTGCCTCCTCAACATCTGTGGAGTGTGCACCTGTTTCATGTACCATACGCTGTAAGATCTCAGGATTCTCAAGCATCGGGCATGGACGAAGCATATTCTCATTGAACGGCTGGTTATCTCTGTATGCCATGAATAACGGCTGTTTTAAGCACTCTAACAGTGATTTCTCACGGATATTTGCACCGGAGTAATGAATAAATACACAAGGCTCCACGTCACCCTTCGGGTTGATGTGGCAGTAGTTTCTTCCTCCTGCGATACATCCGCCTACGAACTCTCCATCATTCTGAAAGTCCATAACAAAGATCTCTTTACCACCTTCCATCGCACGAACCTCACGGATTCTGTGATAGATGTATTCACGCTGTTCTTTGGTCGGCATCAGATCCGGAGCTGCCTTCATACCTACCGGCATCAGATGGAAATACCATGCGAAACGGCTTCCATGCTCGATCAAAAGATCAAAGAACTCGTCAGATGTAACAGCATCCATGTTTTTGCTAGTATAGCATACACTGTTTCCGAAAATCAATCCGTTCTCATGTAAAAGATCCATTGCATGAAGAACTTTATCATATACACCCTCTCCACGGCGGAAATCGTTCGCATCCTCAAATCCCTCAAGGCTGATGGATAAGGAAAGGTTGCCGACACGTTTCATATCATCGCAGAGTTTCTGATCTACGAGCGTACCGTTTGTATAGCAGTGGAATGCACAATCATTGTGTTTCTCACAAAGTTTGATGATATCGGCTTTACGAACCAGCGGCTCTCCACCGGTCATCATGTAAAAATAAATACCAAGTTCTTTTCCCTGTGTTACGATGCTGTCAAGTTCATCAAAGGAAAGATTTAATTTATTACCGTACTCAGCTGCCCAGCATCCGGTACAGTGAAGGTTACATGCACTTGTCGGATCCATTAAGATCAGCCATGGAATATTGCAGCCATGAACCTCTCTCATTTTACGGATAGTCTTTGTTCCATAAAATGCAGCCTGAAATCCAAGGTTTAATGCCGTCATCTTCGCAACATGCGGATCTGTCTCATCTAACAGACGGTTTACATAACGCATCCATTTGTGATCCGGATTCTGGATCATTTTTCTTACACCATCATAAGCCTCTTTACGAAAGTTATCTCCCATAAATTTCTCTGTAAGATCTACGATCTGTAATAATCCTTTCTCACGATCCTTGTTCAAACTTTTCAGTGCAGCATCGATTGCGACGCTGAATGCTTTTCTCTCTACTGTCAGTGCTAAATTTGCCATAACTCCGACCTCCGTTATTTTTTTCACATTCTTTTACTAGAAGCAAGTATAAAAAAAATACACTCTTTTTTAAATATGCAATGACTTTTCAATGTAGCCATCTAATATACAAATTTGCAATTTTGTCTATTTTCCGACTACATCAGACAATATTTGCATAGCATTGATACTACATTACATAGTATTAATAACTACGTAACATTATATTATTTTAAATGAATTTGTCAATCAACGATTATTACTTTTTTCTTAAATCTTTCCGGCTATGCTTAACAGTTCTTTCCAAACTGGTTATAATAACGGTGGTTTATTTCATGGAAAGGAGATTTTTGATCATGCCTGGATATGTTACCCATTATATATTCGGAAGAGAGGTTTATCATAACCTGAAAAATAATTCTTTAAAAAAGAATCTTTATTATAATCGTGCTGCTTATGGTCTTGGACTTCAGGGACCTGATATTTTCTTTTATTACCTTCCTTCTTATGTACTGGAAGGTCATAATATTGGTGCACTTGCCCATGTCCGCGAAACCGGTGCTTTTTTCCAGGGTCTGATTGAAAGTCGCAGCCGGTTTTCGTCCTGCACAGATCTTAATATCGCAGAAGCCTACCTGATGGGTTTTCTCGGACACTATACCTTAGATACGATATGTCATCCATATATTTATGCTATGACGCATTTTAAAGATAAAAAGGAAAAAGCATATTTTTCAAGGCATGCCTATCTGGAAACGGATATTGATACTGCACTGCTCGACATGAAACTGCACCGTCAGCCATGTAATTTCCATCCGGAGGACACGATCCGGCTGACACACCGCCAGAAGTATGTTATTGCAAGTATGCTCTATTACGCTTACCGTTATGCTTTCCCGGATGTCGAATTCCGCAAATACACCATGTATCTTGCCATTTTTTCCATGCAGTTTGGTCTGTGGCTCATGCACGACGACTCCGGTAAGAAAAAAGCCATTGTCCGGCTGACCGAACGGATCTGTCTCGGATATCCTTTATTTTCACCGCTGATTCCAAGTGACACTTTATTTTTCCGCACAGATCCATTCAATCTGAGACATGCGAAATGGACAAACCCATGGGACTCTTCCCTTATTTCCCATGAGAGCTTCTTTGATTTATATAACCGATCCAAAAAACTGTATCTGTCCCGCATCCTCTCACTGCACACTGCACTTCATGCCGGTGCCGATTCAGCAAAGCAGGATGCCGTCATACAGAAATTCTTAGAAGGATATGGAAATCTTTCTTTCCACAGCGGATTAAGTTCAACGATTCCAAGCTGAATGCCAGAAGTAGTGACCGTGCAATTTTCCAGTTCAATTTTTAAAAGTCTTTCGGAGCTGACAAAATCTTTGAATAAAAATACCGCGCAGATCTGCGCGGTATTTTTATTCATGACGACTGATGGTTCACAAATCGTACCTTTTCTTTTATTTATTATCTTCACCGAAGAAATCACGGATCTGACCTTCAATGATCTTCATCAGTCTGGTACGTGCCTCAAGGCTTGCCCATGCAATATGAGGTGTGATGATCAGGCGGTTACTGTCTTTGATCCGTTTTAATGGATTTTCTGCACTCATCGGCTCTACGGTAAGCACGTCAAGTCCTGCTCCTGCGATCGTTTTATTTTCCAGTGCATCTGCTAGATCTTTCTCAACCACGATCGGTCCCCTTCCAAGATTTAAGAAGATGGCAGATGGTTTCATTTTTGAAAATGCCGCTGCATTCATTAATTCCTCTGTCTGTTCCGTCAGCGGTGCATGTACCGATATAATATCTGATTTTGCAAGCAGTTCCTCAAACTCTACACGCTCATACCCCGGCTGGTTATTCTTTCCGGTCGTGGAATAATAGATCACATGACAGCCAAACATTTTTGCAATATCAGCAACTCTGCGTCCGATCGCGCCAAGTCCGATGATTCCCCAGGTCTTGCCATTCAAGTCATGGAATACGTTGTCAAAATGAGTAAATGTGATATCTCCGGCATATTTTTCTGATTTGACATAATCATCATAGTATCTTAATTTTTCCCAGAGATAAAATAACAGGGCAAATGTGTGCTGCGCTACAGTTTCCGTGGAATATCCGGCAACATTTCTCCATGCAATGCCATGTTCATCCAGATATGTCTTATCCAGATTGTTTGTTCCGGTTGCGGTGACACAGACCAGTTTTAAATGTTCTGCCTCACCGATCGACGCCTCATTGATCTGCACTTTATTCACAATTACCACATCCGCATCTTTTGTGCGCTCTCTTGCCTCCTCGGCTGTGGAAAATCCATATTTTACAACAGTTCCAAGTCTGTCATATCCAGAGAGATCAATGTCTTCCCCGATCGTCTTTGCGTCCAGAAATACAATGTTCATCTTTTTTCTCCTTTGCATTATTTATTCAGATAGGCGTAAAGGGAGTCTGTCTGTTCCGTAGCAATACGGTATCCTTCATCATAAAGTCTGCGTAACTTTACGGTATCTGTCTCCGTCCTGCCGACTCCATAAGTCGATTCCGGAGCGATCACAAATACTTTTCCCTCTTTTTCCAGCTGCATCAGTTTCTCCATGGAGGCGTTATAACGCTCCGCACGCAGTTTCATATCTTCCACAATTTTCGGATAACGCTGATACAGACGGTTCATGACTCCCGCAGCTTTTTCTTTTTTCTTTACATATCCGCGTTCTCTCGTAAGAACCACAACGATTTTCTCACATCCTTTTTCTAAGGCATGCTCATACGGAATGGACTCTGCAAGTCCACCGTCTAAATAATAATGTCTGCCGAGTTTTACCGGCTGGAACAGGATCGGCAGTGAACAGGTCGCAACCAGAAGATCTCTCATATCTTTTCCACGCGGCACTTCCATATATTCTGCTTTGCCTGTATGAATATTTGTGACTGCTGCCTCAATCTCTCCCGGAAAACGTGCCAGCGCATCATAATCAAAAGGAAGCAGTTCATTTGGTACTTCCTCAAATACAAATTTTGTATTGTAATACGCATGTTCCTTGCGGTTTAACAGATGGCGCATTCCCATATAGCGCTTATCTGCCATATATTTTTCCATCAGTTCAAGATTGCGCCCTTTCTGCCCTGAAAGATATGACAATCCATACGCCATTCCTGCGGAAACACCGATATAATAATCCGGCATAATATCTTCTTCTAAAAATTTATCCATTACTCCGCAGGAAAAAACGGTGCGGTTTGCACCACCTTCAAATACCATTCCAAGCTTCATTTCTGTCTCCATTCTATGTCCCAGGCAACAGGTCTTTATCATCCTGTCCATTTTCTATTTCTATGTTTATAATTCCTCTTTTTTTTCACTTTTCTGCATTTTAGGCATCTCATTACTCTCCGTCACATAGAGAGTGACACCTTTGATTTCTTTTACCGTAACGATCTCTCCCGGTTCAAAGATTTTGTCATCATCCACCGAACGGGCAGTCCATTCCAGTCCATTCATAACAGCCGTTCCGGTTCCTTTTACATTATTGATCTGTTCCGTAACACAGACATTTTTCCCGACTGCCTCCTCATAATTTGTCCTGACCAGATGCGGTTTCAAATATTTCAGTGCCCATGGTCTTGTAAAATAAAGTAGTACAAATGATACCACTGCAAATACGATGATCTGTCCCACAATCCCCATTCCAAATGCTGCACAGATTAATCCTGCAAGGCTTCCTCCTGCCAGCCAGATTGAAGTCAGTCCAACGGTAGCGATCTCTAATACCACAAAAAATACGATCAATGCCAGCCAAACCATTATCTCCATAATTTTCTTCCTCCTGTCATAAAATTTCTGCTGTTTCTATAGTAGTATATCGCAAATAATTTTTCAATGCCACGGTTAATTATCTACGCTTTTCGACCGAAACATATATCAGATGATTTTTAAGGAGGGCTGTCCTATGTCCAATACCGCTTATGTCGGAGCCGGAACAACACTTGGTACGTCTTATTATATGCGCCGTTTTTATGCTTCAAATGCTGATGCACGTACCACTACTTCACGCAGCAACCTGTCCAACTCCACACTGACAGGTGCCGATGCACATGCACTGCGCCGTGCAGTACGTTCCCTTGGCTCATTTACATATGATGACGATAACGCTGCAAATATAAGAAACAATGTTTCCGCATTTATCAGCACTTATAATAATATGCTTAATTCTTCCGGTAATTCAGACGACCGTACCATCAAAAACACACAGAAAAGTCTGAAAAATATTACCGCTGAATACGCTGACCAGCTCGATAAGATCGGTATTACCGTAAAAGATAACGGAACACTTGAATCCCGCAGCTCCCTTTTTGGCTCTGCCGATATTTCAAAGTTTGAATCTCTGTTTTCCTCAGATTCCGAATATATGCAGCGTGTTAATTCCTATGCCAGACGCCTTGAAAGCAGAAGCAATATCCTGACACAGATTGAATACAATGATGCACTTGCAAAGCGCAATGCCAGAAATCAGGCATCCTCTTCTGTTTCCACAGATAACACCAGCTCCGCAGATACCGGTACGACTGCCACAAATGCTCTGAATATTGCATCTGTCACATCGGTAACTGCTGATCTGAATACATTACTGAACACAGGCATAGGCAAAAATGTAAATGTCATATTATAACGATTCTTTTTATTTCCACGTCATATTTACATTTAACTGATTTCCAATGATGCTGACATCTGCATAACTGCCGCAGACAAGCGGCATCATTGGTGGAATATGTCCGATATCTGCATCCATAATGACCGGTACCTGATATTCCGCAAGCAGATCTGTAACTGCATGATACTGGTCTAATCCCATCATTTCCTGTCCAAATACCGCCGGTCTTCCGATCAGAAATCCCTTTACATGCGAAAACCATCCGGCATGTTTCATCTGCCAGACCGCTCTGCGGATAGACATCACGTTCAGATCACAGGATTCCAAAAACCAGATGATCCCATCATCCTGATATTTCTCTGTAAATTCCTTTACCTTATCAAATTCTGTTCCGAGCAGATTGACCAGACAGTCCATACAGCCACCAAGCAGTCTTCCCTGCATGTTTATCTTCTTCTGCAGATTTTCTGCAGGATGCACCTCGATTTTTGATTTGCCGCCCGTCTGTGCAGCATTATGTTCCAAATTCTGTTCCTGTGGCAGATATACCATAAGTCTCTTCTCTTCTGTCACATTATACGCTTCAAGCGGATGCTCCTCGTCTTTTTTGCTGTCTTTTTCCCACAATGCGTAACCATGTACACTGTTTTGCTGTCCGCGCAGAAGATGATAAGCATCCCACAGATTTTCATGCCATGGCTCCATGCCAAAAGCTGCCGCACACGGTCCGTACACCGATGCAGTATCACACAATGTCGTAAGCAGGAATGTCATATTGGTATTGTCTGAAAATCCCATATACCACTTTGGTTTTGCCTTCCTGATCTTGTCAAAATCAACCTTATCTAAAATCTCACACATCAGCTCTCCACCGCCGCAGGAGATTAAAATATCATTTTTATCACTGCAGTAATATTCGGTCAACTCCGCCCCGCATGCCTCCGGGGTATTGCTGATACCGATTCCATCTGATGCATAACAGTTTGGTCCAAGATCTGATTTATGCCCCATTTCGGCAAATTTTTTCTGCGCATTCAAGAATGCTGTATAATACGGCTCTATGCTGCATCCAAAAGACGGTGCCACAAAGCCAATCGTTCCGTTTTCCGGTAAAAATTCTGGATATTTCATATTGTTATCGTATCCTCCAATTTCTTTTTTCTCAGTTTACACCGCCGAAAAAACGGTTGCAATCTTTTTTCGTTTTGCTATAATAATTAGTAGTTATTTCATTATGGGCAGACATAGTACATCGGTAGTATATCAGCTTCCCAAGCTGAGGAGGCGGGTTCGATTCCCGTTGTCTGCTTACTCAAAGAAACCCAGTAAAGTCAGTAATGCATTGATTTTACTGGGTTTTCATATGTTTAAAATTTTCTTATTTAGAAAAAAATTTACCTCAAAAAGTATACTTTTTACGTCAAAGTATTCCACAATGTATTCCACAAAATGTTATCCATCTTTCGCAAGTAGCACATATTATTAAAAACAGCATGGATTTTATGGATAAGCCGCTATTCCATCATTGATAACCGCGTGGATAATGTATGGAAAAATCATGGAAAAAGATAAGAATCTTTCCCACTATTTTCCCACAACATTTTCCACCCGGTTACCAACGATTCCATAAACAGCCACTTACCCACAAACTCCACCCTGCGGTTAAGGTCTGCTAGTGTCCTCTTATTTTGTTTTATTTTATAAAATAACATTTTAACACTAAAAAAAGACTCCACCCCAGCATTACACCGGAATGAAGTCTTTTTTCTATCTTTCATCTTCTTTTTCTCTCATTGCAATCTCAATGATCGCCAAATCTCTCTTTGCAGCTTTCATATCTTCAACACCATCACATACAGGTATCAATATTGCCAGTGTCAGCGCCGCCGCCAAAATAACAGACAATAAAAAACAAATGTTCATTTCTTTTATGCCATCATACCCGGAAGTTACAGTGTACTGATATGAAATTCTTATAAAAGCAAAAAATTCTCTCCAGATACCCATTACGATTCCAAGTAAAACAATCATCAGCAGCACTTCACAAACATTCTTTTTATGTTCACA